>JABSRF010000002.1 GCA_013215275.1 Oligoflexales bacterium
AAGGCATCCGTTTCTACCAAAATATAGCGTTCTGATCACACATGAATAGTGGGTAGAATATTTATTTGGAGTTACCTTAGAGAGGTAAAAACAAAAAATGGTAATGGTTCAAATAAATTAAAAATTATTTGCTAAAGCAAATGCTTATCCAGTCGAATGAGTGGGTGAGATTATTGCTGAGATTGGTGTGTAGAAGCTCCTTATTAGAGCAATCTGGTGGAGCTTCTACACAATCTCTGGTAAAGAAAGGCTTAAAAATGCGTGTAGGAACCGTTATATCAGCACCAAATGAGTATAGTCGTTTTGGCAGAATTTTAGATGGTACAGGAGTTGGCTATACCGTTGAAGCAGGTGACCTTCCTGAAGAGGTTGAAGAGGGAGATGAACTTGCTTACAAAGTTGAAATCTGGGGTAACGATAGCGGCCTCGCTTTCGATCTCCAAGAAGACTAATTGGGCAAAAAAAAGGAGGCGAAAAGAATACTTTATCGCCTCACCTGTATTATAGCACTAGTGCTCTATGATTAGAAGCCTAGGGCTCCCACAAGCCAGACATGAGCCATTTTGATAAATGGAGCAAACACCAGGCTAAGAATCGCCATTAGTTTCATTAGAATATTTAAAGAAGGTCCAGACGTATCTTTCATTGGGTCACCTACGGTGTCTCCAACGACAGCAGCTTTGTGGGTTTCAGAGCCTTTTCCGCCATGAACTCCAGTCTCAATGTATTTTTTAGCATTATCCCAAGCGCCACCTGAGTTTGAAGAAGAGATTGCCATGACTAAGCCCACGGCAATGGCACCAGCAAGCAAGCCGGCGAGTGCTTCAATGCCAAACAAAATGCCGAACACCAAAGGAGTTGCCATAACTAAAACCCCAGGTGCTATCATTTCTTTGAGGGCAGCTGCGGTTGAGATACTGACGCAACGCTTGTAGTCGGGCTTACCCTTACCTTCCATAATGCCGGGAATGGTTTTGAACTGATGCCTAACTTCTTCAATCATTGCAAAAGCTGCAACACCCACAGCACGCATCGTTTGTGCTGTGAAAAGCATTGGCAAAGCTGTACCCGCAAGCAAGCCAGCAAAAACCAGAGGACTCAATAAGTTTAACGAATCAATTCCAGCGGTTGTCAAAAAGGCAGCAAAGAGTGCCAAGCCTGTTAAAACAGCTGAGCCGATCGCAAACCCCTTACCAATGGCAGCTGTTGTGTTACCTGCGGCATCAAGGATGTCCGTACGAGTGCGCACAACTTTTTCAAGCTCACACATCTCAGCAATACCCCCTGCATTATCAGATACAGGGCCATAAGCATCAATGGTTAAGCCAACGGCTATGGTTGAGATCATGCCAATTGCAGCCATGGCAATGCCATACATTCCAGCAAAATGCCAAGAAAAATAAACCACAAGTGCAATCACTAGAACCGGTACTACTGTGGATTTATAACCTAGGCTGAGACCATAAATAATATTTGTAGCGGAGCCAGTCTTTGAGGCTGACGCCACTTCACGAACTGGAGAGTAGGTGTGTGAGGTGTAGTATTCAGTGACAAAGCCAATAAGTAAGCCTCCCCAGAGACCGGAAAGGATTGAGGTTAAAACTCCATTTTGGGTGATGACCTTAGCTCCGAGGGTAAATTCAGGAACCATGGTAAAGCGGGTTGCAAAGTATACAGCCAGAGTCATTAGGACCGTGGAAATAATCAGCTGTAACTTAAGGGTTTTTTCTACATCTGTGGCTTTGTCACCTACCTTAGCCATAAATGCTGTGATTAAGCAGACAGGAATTCCAACTGCAGATACCAAAATTGGGTAGTATAAAGCCTCAACTGAATTAGAGATTGCGCCTGCTGAGGCTCCAATCACAAGAGCAGCGCAAGTCGCTTCCGCTAATGAACCAAATAAGTCTGCCCCCATACCAGCGATATCACCGACATTGTCACCCACGTTGTCAGCAATAACAGCGGGGTTTCGTGGGTCATCTTCGGGAATTCCAGCTTCTACCTTACCCACTAAGTCAGCGCCAACATCTGCTGCTTTTGTGAAGATTCCTCCCCCAACACGGCCAAATAGGGCTACGGTGGAGCCTCCTAAGCCGAAGCCTGCAACCAGCTCCATGGCGACATGAATATCAGCAAGAAAGCGGGAGTAAGCAATACAGATACAGATCAAACCAAACACGGCTAGACCACAGAGGCCAAAGCCCATGACAGCGCCACTATGAAATGCGACCTTAAACGCAGGAGCAATTCCTTGCCGAGCTTTGATGGTGGTTCTGACATTTCCTCTGGTAGCAATGTTCATACCAAGAAACGCTGCTAAACTGGAGGTGAATGCTCCAAGTAAGAAAGCAACAGCTGAGTAGACACCAGAATATGGTACGTCTTTGTACACCTGGCCTACCGCCAAGTAGAGTAAGACTGCAAAAAACAAGCAAAATATGCCGACGTAACGATACTCTGATACCAAAAACGCCTGAGCACCTTCTTGAATAGCGCCCGAGATTTCTTTAAACCTGTTGACTTCTTCCGGCTTACCTTCGATGGGAACAGCAAGAACTTTTTGAGCGTAGATAAATGCAGCCAACAGAGCCACTGCTGCACAAGCAAATATGATGTAGATAGCCAAAATAAAACCCCTATACGTTTCGTAATATCTCAATCATGTGTCGAACCTTGCTGTTATGACTCTGTTTGACTTTGAAGGCAAGCGAAAATTAATGGCGGATTGAGATAAATCTTAAAATATTAGATTGTTATCCTGGGCTGATTCCCTGCTAGAGGGCAATGGAAAATGATGGGCAAGGTTTTGCGGTTATTTTAGTGATGAGGAGGTCATCACTAAAATAACCGTATAGACTACTTAGTTCGAGATCTTTTTGCAGTAGACCTTTTGACCGAGCTTGTACGCCTTGTCGAAGAAGTTTTTGCACTAGACTTTCTTCTTGCTGGCTTGCGAGTGGCCTTTTTAGGTGCTGCTTTGGCTCTTTTCGCAGTTTTGCGAGTGGCTTTCTTTTTAGTAGCTTTTTTCTTAGTGGTTTTCTTAGTAGCAGCTTTACGAGTCGTTTTTTTCTTAGTGGCTTTCTTTTTAGTAGCTTTTTTCTTTGTAGTTTTTTTCTTAGCAGCAGTTTTGCGAGTAGCTTTTTTCTTTGTAGTTTTCTTTTTAGTAGCTTTTTTTGCTACTGTTTTTTTCTTTGTAGTTTTTTTCTTAGCAGCAGTTTTGCGAGTAGCCTTCTTCTTTGTAGCTTTTTTCTTAGTGGTTTTCTTTTTAGTAGCTTTTTTGCGACCGACCATACAACGTCTCCTTAAGATCATTAGTCAAGATTTAGACATACCCACAATGGTGTTAACCATCACCTACCAATATTTAAGGTCGGTTGAATATGTATAAAATTTAGCGAAAAGAAACTTTTTTTCCAAATTTTTTTTGGGGGATAATCACTGGGAGTGCATGACGATCCAAGATTGCAGACTTATTTGTGTTTTAAATACAGAGGTTTAGTGTAAGTGTGCTAGCATGTTAGCAGCAGATTCAAGAAGAAAATAAAAGCAAATTTCATGTAAAAAAAGTTGTCTAAATTCCATCTGTTTTTTCGTCTATTTTTTTCAGCTAGCGAAAGTTTTTTTTCACCGGAGCTTTTTTTGTCTTTAACTGACACCAGGTTCGTCCGAAGCTTGTCATGTGATAGGGAGATTGAAGTTATGACTGTTAGTGAAAGTAGTAAAAAAAATGAACAAAACTATGTTCTGATTGTAGAGGATGAAGCAGATCTAAGGAATATTATAGGTGTTCATGCTCAGTCGATTGGGATTATGCCAAGGTATGCGGCCGATGGAAAAGAAGCTCTTAGGGTCCTTGAGTCTCAAGTTACTGACTTTATTATTTCTGATTTGGTTATGCCAGGGATGAGTGGGCTTGCATTGCTCGAGGAGGTTCGCAGGCGTGGTTCGAACATACCCTTTCTAGTCCTGAGTGGTCATGCAGAAAAAGAATTGGTGCTCTCAAGCCTCCGCCTTGGGGCCTTTGATTACTTGGAGAAGCCTTTTGATAACAGTGCTTTAAAGTCTATGATGCTAGAGGCTTTAAAAATTGCATCTGCCGATGCTGGCTCAGCTTCCTCTCGCATCCTTCCAGCTTTAGAGGATTCAAATGGTCAAGATGAGAAGCTAAAATCCAAACTAGATGACTATGTGGTTTCCCGTCTAAAGACTTTAAACAATTCAAAAAACCGGCAATCTGATAAAATAACTCCCCACACCCCGGAGTCCGAATTGAGCCGGGAGCAACTGGTGTTAAAAGGGTTCATCAGCGAATCCCTTTCTCAGCTTGAGCACACTGAGAAGGCTATGAGAAGCCTTAGCAGTGGTGACCCATGCAATTGGGAACTCGGCTATATGAACCGAGTTATGAGTGGCATACTTGCTGCCTTAGAGCCTCTCAATCAGAATGAGATAAGGGCTCTTGTCAAAGGTATGAATCAATGCTTTTCTCTATATAGAATTCGAACGAGTATGCTGACCCAAAGGGAGTTGACCATCCTAAAAAGGGCTCACAAGATCCTGATGCTTAAAATTGAAAGCCTTGGTGAAGAGTTGGAGGGTAAGTCGCCTTATCCAATGAGCGAGGATATCAAAGCAGTCATCTCCGACCTTAGAATTTGCATTAGCCTTTAATATTATTGCCATTTAGTAAATCTATAACGGCTTTAACCCTAGGTGATACAGGGTCCAGGTTGAGCGGTTTGCTTGGCCTTGGCTTTTCGTCCTTTTCTTTGAAGCTTGGAGATAGAGTGGGTGTTGGGTTTGGTTTTTCACCGTTTTGATCTTCGAAGTGATTGCCTGCGTCACTTTTGGGGCTTTTTTGCTGCACGAACGCGGTTATTTGCCCTAAACCGGCCCCGCGTAAAAAGGCACTAAGCTCTGAATCCCTAAAAAAGAGAATGTGCCTAGCCGAATCTGGCAAGTTCTTGAGACAGCTGATCAGTCGATCGACTTGTAAGGAATCCATATTGATAAGAGGGATGCGCCAAACACAAAACGTTTCGTAAACCCAGTCCTTGGAGAATGCTGGGAATATTTTGAGTGAGGTGATGTGATTTTGTAAAAAAGTTAGCGACTTAAGTAATCTAAACTTTTCAAATAAAGGTGCGATCCTTGCGTCAGATATTGGGATAGGGTTTTTTAGATCCAATTTTTTGAATTGCTTGTTCCATTCTTCCTGGCATCCTTCGAGCTTCGCGTCGAGGCTATTCCTAATTTGAAGGTTGACCTCTATTTCTAACTGGTTAGCTTCAATAAGGGCTAATTTTGACTGTTTTTCTTTCTGATAGCGGATCACATTTTGAGCTTCACTTAAGATAATCTGGGGATTGTCCAGATTTATCATTTTTTGGCTACCAATTGTTTCGTACCACTCGTACAGAAGTTTCTGTAGTTTTCCAAATTTGACACCCCTAGATTTTATCTCAGTGTTTAACTCTTTAGACTTTTGCATGATGATAAAAAGCTCGTTGTAACGCAATATGAACTGTAGGAATTCATGCAAACTAATAGATTCATCGATCTGGTAGTCAGCGCAGATCTTTTGCCAATGTTTTATTAAGGTTTCTCTCTTGCTAATTGATTGCTTTAAAAATTCCTCCAATGTTTTGGGGGCAGTCTCAGAAAACTGTTTTGGAGGGTTTATATTGTGTAAGGTGTAGATTGTTTCATCTAAGCTTTTTATAATGGATCCAAGATCATCGCTAACTGCTTCGTTCTTGTTTTGCTTTTTTCCGGTGATGAGTTTTATTTGATGCCAAATAGATGACTCTTCTTCAGGGCTAATTTCCTTGATCTTCTCGACACTGTTCTTTCTATGTATTGTTTCTCTGCAGCTTTTAAGCTGAGCTAGTATCCGACTGCGTATTTCATGAAATTCTTTGCTATCATGCTCATAGAATTTGATGGATTCATTGAAATGGTTTTGAATTTGCTCCAAGCTTTGCTTTAGGAGTGGGATTACTCTATCGAGTACATTAAGGTAGCATAAGCATTGTAATGGAACATTCCAGTCAGGAGGTAAAGTTGATTTCGGTACAACAGGAATTTTAAGCGTTTCTAGGTTTTTCTGAATTTTATTTTCACCAATTCTTAGCTGTTTTCTGAGGTTCTCAAGGGAGGGGTTGGCGTCTAATATTTCATTCGTTAGATTTGCGATTTTTTGCATCAGATTGACTTGCTTTTTTAGTTCGTCAATTTCTATAGCGGTGTCCCTTGGCTTATTATCCTTTTTATTGGTTATCGTGCTCATTTGACTGACTGTTTCTAGATAACTACTATAGACAGGTTCGAGCTTTTCGCACAATGATTCTAATATATGCTGTTGGCCTAGAGAGTCGCTACCAAAACTATAGTGGCATGCCTCCAAGATTTTGTTGATATGAGAGCTAATAAACCTATAGACCATTTGGTCTTCTTCGTTGTGATGATTTAAAGGGGCTATATAAAAGCAATCCTCGCGCTTGGTGAAGTGATAGCGCCCAATTGAAAAGGGTAGAGACTTGCCACTTTCGGTCAGCATTTTAAAGTAGTCACTAATTGAAATATTCTTAGTTTCGTTATTACGTAAAATAATGTACTTATTTTTTCTCCTCCTTAGCTCCCACAGTACCCCTGCATCGTCAGCTATGATGAGAGAAGATTCATAGTAATCAATTCCAGACTCAGGGCCAAGGACTGCAAAGCTTAAAGCTTGGTTCACATTTTGATAAAGGTTATTATCTCCTACCAGAAAGTATGAGTTTTGAAAGGAGCCGGTCCCTTGTTGAAAGCGTAATATAAAAGGAGGTTTATCTGGATTTTGTTTTGCTGAAATACTAATAACTCTCAAAATAGATCTCCTGTTTCTACATGCATATGCTAAGGTATTTTTGTTTAAAACCGATCGTATTGGTATTGGAAACTGAAACCCTAGTGAAAGTGGTGAATTCCTTTATGAGTCATGAGATTTTTAGAAATATCACGAGCTACGATCAAGATACCTTCACGCAAGTTACCAAACATTATGGTTATGTTTCGGCAGCAGTTTATCGTCTTCTTGGTAAAAAACTAATCTTTGTTTTGGGTTCGGAGTTAGAAGGAGAGAAGCCATGGCCTCCTACTGCTACCTTTTCCTCTGATTATACACCTAGAAAAGGAGCAGGGTTGCCACTCGGGTGGATTAAGCCTCCTTTTCAGACCGATACTAGGAAAATATGGCCTAAGGGGGTGAGCTTTTATTTCCCAGCTCAAGAGTGGTCTGCAACTAAACTTATTTTTGTTGTTAGAAATGCTGTGGGTAAAAGAACTAAAATTGGAGACTTAGACGGCCCTCTAGAGGCCTTAGGTGCTGGTGTTTGTGCCTCTATTGACCAAGGTGAGATGCGTCAGTTTGTGAGTGAAGCTCATAATTTAGAACAAATGGAGAGAGTTACCATCGATTTGCAGTTGATGATAGATCATGAGCTGCGGACCCCCTTAACCTCAGCAGTAGGCTTTGCTGAATTGTTGCTTGATCCTAGTCAAAGCAAAGAACAAGAGCAAGTGAAGGATTACAGTAAAACTATTTTAGATGAGTCAAATAAGGCTCTCAGGGCAGTCGGTAAGCTAACAGACTTATTCAAGATGCATTGGAGCCCTGAGGATAATTCCAAAGTGATAGAGTCCATCGATATGAGCGAGGTTTGCTCTGAAGTCTTTGATATTGTTAAAAAAGATTCAGAAAAATGGTCTGTCCCGATCGGTACTAATAATCAGCTGTATATAAGCTTTAGAAAACCATCTGATCAGCGCTTACTTATCAAAGGTCATTTGCCATTAATTCGTAATGCAATCTTTGAAGTGGTAAAAAATGCGGTGATGTATTCAGGGCATGGTAAAGTGAGCATGACACTCTATCAGTCTGAAGACTCTGTGGTTGTGGATATTGAGGATGATGGTGTAGGAGTTTCACAGGGTGCTGAAGAGTTGATTTTCTTGCGGTTTTTTCAAGGTCCTTTGGATCGAAGCATGAAGAAGGTAAAAAGAGGTTTAGGTGTAGGTCTATATATAGCGCGCTGCATCAGTGAGCAGCACGGAGGCAGCTTAAGGTTTATCAGAGGAGCAGGGCGCAGCGGACTGTTTAGGTTTATCCTACCCCTTGAAGTAGACGTTGAGAATCAGGTTAGTCTTACGCAAACAGGCTGAGAGTACTGAGGGACGGTGATGAGCGAAGTTTTAGTGGTAGAGGATGAAGAGCACATCCAAAGGCTTGTAAAAATTGTCCTAGAAAAAAATGGGCATAATGTAAGCACGGCAGACACGGGAGAAGAAGCGCTCGAGAAGCTCGAAGGTGGCCTTAAGCTTCAGCTCATTCTACTAGATATCATGATGCCGGGAATCGATGGCTTACAAGTCCTTCGCAAAGTTAAGAGTAATCAATTGACTAAAGACATACCAGTCGTTATGCTCACCGCATTGGCGCAAGAAAGCGTGGTCTTACAGGGAATAAAGCTTGGAGCTAAAGGCTATATCCGCAAGCCCTTTCACCCTAAAGACCTTGTAGAACGTGTCACTTCTTTTTTGAGTGAAGATCAAAACTAATCAACAGGCTGAAAAATTATGGAATCTATTGAGCGGGTCGCAAAACCTGGTTTAGGTACTTTAACGCCTTCTTTCTCGCACCTTGTGGGGAGATTTGGGACAGCATGTCTGAGGCGTTTACCCCCTGAGGTATCCCATCATTTGGGTATGCAATTATTAAAAAGTGGCCTCCTGAAGGTCTGTAAGCCTCCTCTTGACCAAGACTTAGATATCAGTATGGCCTGTAACCTGGAGGGCGTGGGTAGCCTTAAGCATCCTATAGGCCTTGCTGCAGGCTTTGATAAAAATGCTGAAAACTTGATCGGCCTCGGTTCAATGGGATTTTCGTGGATTGAAGCAGGGACTGTGACTCCTCTTGCTCAAAGTGGTAATCCAAAACCACGACTTTTTAGGCAGGCAGAGCAGCATGCATTGGTCAATCGCATGGGGTTCAATAATGCAGGCTGTGATCAGTTTGCTCAAAATTTAAAACGACAAGAGCACGACCTTACCTTTCCGATTGGGATTAATGTTGGTAAGAACAAAATTACAGAACTTGACAGAGCACTAAGTGATTATGTCAAAGCAATTAGAACTCTGGAAGGGTTAGGCAAATATTTCGTAGTTAATATTTCATCACCAAATACGCCTGGTTTGAGGAGTCTTAGTTCGAAGAGCTTTATTGAAGAGCTAGCTGCTTGCTTGCGAAGTGAGAGGGATGCTAAGATTTCAGATATATGGATTAAACTAGACCCAGATATGAGCAAGTCAGATTTTCAAAGCGTGGTTGAAGCCACAACATCTGAAAGCTTTGCTGGAATTGTTTTGACCAATACGCACCGTGTCGAATCTCCATTTGCAGGAGGGCAAAGTGGTCATCCTTTGAGTGTTAAGTCGACCATTTGTTTAGAGTGGGCTCATGAAGTCCACAAAGGGAAGCTTCCTATGATCGGTTGCGGAGGAATCCTATCAGGGGCTGACATATTCCAAAAGATGATTAGGGGAGCAAGTGCAGTCCAGATATATACAGCGCTGATTTACCGTGGTCCATTTGTAGTTTATGAACTACTGTCTGAACTTAAAGCAGAACTCAAGCTTAGAAATATCCGATTTTTACAAGATATTGTCGGTGCATACTACCTCGATGAAAAATTATCTTAAAGGCATTATCTATGGCTCTTGAAATTGTTAGACGAGTGAGAGGAAACCTTCATGGATCAATTGATGTTTCGACCCTTGAAGATAAAGTCATAGCGCATCCGATTTTTCAGCGCTTAAGGCGTATCAAACAAACTGCCTTTCTATCATTCGTCTTCCCTGGAGCTTCGCACACTAGGTTTGAACACTCCTTAGGCACAATGCATTTGGCAGGTAAGGCCTGGATGAAAATTTGGGAAAATCAAAAACGATTGAGGACTAGTTGCGAGAAAATTCCTGGTTTTTCTGCTAAGGAGCAAGTGGAAGAAGGAATGGGGATTCATGGAATCCTTAACCCTACCTTTTCAGTTTTAGAGAGTATTTTTGCAAATGACTACATCCTACAGACTCTTAGGCTTGCGGCACTCTGTCATGATATCGGTCATCCTCCCTTTTCTCACAGTGGAGAGCGTTTCTTACCATGCCTTGCAGATTTAAAAGCAAGTATGAATGATCTTCCCGAGTTTCTTGAAGATTACCTCAATACCTTGTCTAGTGAGCAGGATGAAAGGGAGCGTAGCCCGGTTTCTCATGAGGTGTACACTGTGTTGCTTATGTATCAACTGTTGCAAGATGTGTATAAAGAAAACCCTCACCTGAGCCTTATGGTGTCTGCCCAGGATGTGGTCAGTATCATTGCTCCGAGCATTAAACCCCAAAATGGCTCACCTCTCGAAAGATTTGGTGCGAGGCATCTATGTCATGAGCTAATCTCTGGTGAAATCGATATCGACAGGATGGATTATCTCCAAAGAGACTCAAAAGAATGTGGTGTGGTTTATGGAATTTTCGACGCAGAGCGCATTTTGGATTCACTTTCTCTGTACTTTGATCCTAAGGAAGAAGTTCTGCATCTAGCGATCCAATTCTCAGGTTTAGCTGCTTTTGAGGACTATTTGCGTGCCAGGCAGTCAATGTACATTCAGCTTTATTTTCATAAGACTTCCGTTGCGTGTGAAGCAATGTTTCAATCAGTAAATCGAGCCATTGAGGGTTGGCACTTGCCTGCAAATCTAGATGCCTATATCAAAGTGGATGAGTGGAATCTGCGTGGAGAGTTGAAAAAAGCGGTCGATCAGTTGGATGACAAAGGTGTAAAAGAAAAAGCTCATCAAACCATCGATGACCTTCTCTATAAACGCAAACTCTGGAAGCGTATCTATGAAATTTCGGAATCTCTGGCCGGTGAAAATAGCAAAAAAGATCTAGAGCAAGCAGAAAGAGTTCTTCGCAAGAGTGATATATTCTTCGAGTCGATTTCGTCGAAAACCTACGTCACTAAAATTAGACCTAGGAAAAAGGGAGCTAAAAGTGAGAACTATCTGAGGCTAATTAAAAAAGATGGTAAACAGTTACCTCGTGTTGTGCCCATTGAAGATTTTTCAAACATTACGAAGAGTGCTGGAATCACCAATATTGAACGAATTTACGTCGCTCATGAAGATGCGAAGAAATCTGCTGCAAAACTAATGGAAGCTTTTTATGAACCAGGCTAAGCAAATTATTGATTGTTTAGCTGCTTCCAGTAGGCCCTTGCTTCTTCGAGCTCGGCAGGAGTATTCACCTCAACTGACCTATGCTCGCTTACAATCACTTTAATCCTTACTCCATTTTCGAGAGCTCTTAGCTGCTCCAATGCTTCGGCCCCCTCTAGGGGAGTCTGATTTAGTTTTGTATATTTTAAAAGAAAGCTCTTTCTAAATGCATAGAGCCCCATATGTTTGTAGACAGGAAGCTGGCTTTTATCAGCATCATACCGCAAGTAGGGTATCGGAGAGCGGGAAAAATACAGAGCGTATCCTTGTTGGTCGCAGATAGCCTTTACCAGATCTGGATTGTTATAATCCTCCTCCCAATTTAGAGGAGATGCCACGGTGCTCATTAAAAGCTCAGGCTCATGAGCAAAGGGGGCTGTTAGGTCTGCTAAGACTTCGGCTTTAATAAAAGGTTCGTCCCCTTGCAGGTTGATAACCACATCACAGTCTTTTGACTCAGCCACAAAAGCCACCCGATCACTGCCTGTTTTCAGGCTTGAAGGAGTCATGATAGCTTCGCCACCAGCCTGTGAAATAAGGTCGGCAATTTCACTATGATCGGTGGCAACCACCAATTCGTCGATAGCTGCACATTTTTTAGCAGCCTCATAAGTATGAAGGATAAGAGGCTTATCTCCAATCAGCGCCATTGGCTTTTGAGGTAGACGGGTAGACTGCATGCGAGCTGGAATGACACATAAAATTCGACTCAATTGGGACTCCTCTTTGCAGCGATTAAGAGCATTGTCACAGGGGTTTCTCAGCTTATACATATTAAATTGTCAGTAAGGGTACAAGTAGGAAATCATGAAGCGAAAGTGGGCAAAAACTTAATTGTTAAAGTTTACAGGGATTTTTATGGGTGATTGATAAAAGATTCTTTTGCTTGCTTAGATAGGCAATCTTCGAAGTGTTGCCTATTTCTTAGCTTCTTCTTTTTCTGTTTTAGAACCAGCCATTTTTTTGTGTTGCACCAAAAATCTCAGGCAACTTACAGTGGAAGAAAAGTCATAGTTATATTTGTTTTCCATCTCACTAAACGTCTCTTTTGCAATCTTGACATCTTCTTCATTGAAGCTTTTGGTGTCATCTTTAGCGAGTGCAAGCATAACCTGGTAGATATTTTCAATGATAGAACGTTTTTCTAAATAGAAATGTTTTTTGATCTTTTCCAAATAGTCGTAGAACACATCACCGACAACAATCTTTGAGTCAGGGTTCTCTAATTTGAATGCTGCAATACGGCTCAACAAGGAATTGCGATGTTCATCTTTTTGTTTGTCTATCTTTAATATGCCCTCTACCTGGTCCATGATAGCTTGCGACGGGTTGATGTATGTGCTTGTGATGGTGTCGAAAATCTTTTCTTTTTTAATTTCGGCAACGACATTGTCAATATACCTCTTAAGGAGGTTGTCATATTCTTCTTCGTTTGCCATGGACATTGAACTTACAATCTCAGCCTCAAAGTTAGCAACGAAACGGTCCTTTAGTACGTTGATAAATAAAGCGGCATCATGATATTGAGCTCTTGGCTCAAACTGAAGAAATTCATAAATAGTGCGGTCTTTCGTGAGCTTTTCTAGCTCTTCAAAAATAGCGATGGGGGTCAATGTTTCATGATTTTTGTTGTTGGCTGCTCGGTGAAGCAGTGAACGGACTTCTCTTGGAGATGCACCAAATCGACCTTCATAAACCACCATTCCTTGAGACTCTTTCCAGACCTTTTCTCGAACCTCAAAGATTGAATTTTGCTCCTCAATAGTGAAAGCTGGTTGTAGGGTTTTGCCTTCATACAAGAGAACTTTAGAATATGGATCTAGTTTGGAAATCAGAGGGCGTAGCTCTGCTGGATATTGCTCAGGGTCAGGTTGCTTAAGCCTAGTCATGACTGCCCAGTAACATAAGGCGTCGATAGAATGAGGGGCAATTTTTTTGTTCTTCGAAATAACCTTGATGTCTGGTTGATAGATTTCAGCTTCTAAGCCTGGCAGAAGGAGGTAAGGCACAGTAACCAGTTCCATCCGTCCTTTGAATGAGCTGAAGTCTGGGATGGTTTTAAAGGAATCTAGGTGCTTTTCATTCGTCGTACCAAAAAAGGTAATATCTAGATTTGCAGTCCCTGAACTAAGGTTAATTGAGCTTTTTTCAATAGTATTCAGCAGATATTTGAAACTCTCTAGTGGTCTTTTAAGTAAGTCTGAAAACTCCAACATACCTCGGTTTGCTTCCACTAGCTCGCCTTCAGACTGATAAAAGGAGATTGTACGGAGAACGGTAGGAAGGTTCGAGTAATTCTTGTCTAGTGTAAGTTGCTTTTCGTGAGCGTCGATGGACATCTGCGGCTCGACGGTAGATAGGCCCACCCGGTACTGCTTTGAGAAAAAAACCCTCTCAACTTGGATATGCCTATAAACCTTTGCTAGGTTACCTCCATACACATTTAGGAGGTTTTCAAAAATCTGGTGATTTTTTTTCGATAAGCCGCTTTCCAGCATATGGGAAGGTATGTCGATGTCGTCCTCAGGAATTCCTTCTTTAGCACTTAGCCAGGAGCGCAGCATTTGCTCGCGGTACGGCATTGGGACTAAAAAGAGAGGATTTTCCTTGTATTCTGAAATGAGCTTTGAGGCTATTTTGTTGTCTTCAAGAAGAGCATAGGATTCTTTATGAGGCTCGGGATTGTTTTTGCCACTGCCAAAGCCTATGGTTCCTGCGTCACCGTGACCCTGGGGCAGAGCTTCCCGATCGGCTGGAAAAATCCAATTGAATCGGTAGATTGCGCCCTCTTCTTTGTGGCTGTATACCTGCATGCCGTTTGCAATGGTTTCAATGGTCGATGTTTTGGCAGAACCATTGGGCCCATGTAGGAGTACAAGCTTTAATCCATGGGCGCTCTTGTTGAAACTTTTCAAAATATTGTGGATCTCAGACTGAGCCTGCTCACCGCTGATAATTGGTATTTTTTCCTCAGTTCCCATGTCGAATAGTTTGAACCGCATTGGGTATTCGATGCCATGGGATGAGGATTCTCGTGTGCCAAAGTACTCCATCGTGTCAAGGATATATTGCCAAGAGTTTCTGATATATTTACGAGGTTGCTCCTGAACGAGGTTTATGAATTGGTTGAAGGTAAGGATAACCTTATTTTTTCTGTGTTGTTTTTGATATTCTCGACTTAGTTCTTCGAGCATAGAATGCGATTCGGGCATAAGCCCTCCTAGCTAGATTGTCAATTTTTCAGAAAAAAGGTCTGGCGATTAAATAAATTTTTTAAGATATTCTAAAACTTCATCAGGGGAATTGAAAGGCTTTGTTATGATACCGCTTGCTCCTTTTGCGATCGCTTCCTGGACAATGGGATCGTTTTTTGAGTTGCCTGTCAACAGGATGATAGGAGTGTCTGGCCGCTCTTTTTTGACCAACTCAATGATCTCGAAACCATTTACATTGGGCATGTGCATGTCAGAGATCACTAAATCATAAGTATTTTCTTTGATTAGGTTTATGGCATTTACAGGGTTTGAGCAAACGGTGCACTTGAAGTCGTCTTCAAGATAGTTCGCTAGAATTTCAACTAAGTCGACTTCGTCGTCAACGATCAGAATACCGGGTAGGTCAGACATTTTTTGCTCTATCAAATGGGTTATTATGTGATTAAACAGGTTTTGATAAGCACAGATTCCACCTAATGAGAAACCTATTTCTATCAAGGTTTCCCGGCCAGTCAGCGCAAACTCAGCTTAAAAACATAGTATCTATTTCTATTGTAGTGTAGGCGATAAAATATTCCAAGTATTAGCTAAAAAATATTCCTTGAGTTTTTATTTATCTTTATCTGAAAGCCATTATATAATCCCGATATAGGTGTTTTGGCCTAATGGTGATATCTTGCTCACTTTTGCATGGTCGAGAAAGCCTGATTCATAGACACAGTTTAGCCTGTCATATTGGAGGCAACCGGGTTGAAAAAAGTTTTTATTCTGGATACGAATATTTTATTAAGTGATCCCAACAGTATCTTCAAGTTTGAAGAAAATGATGTGGTCATTCCGATTTCTGTCATCGAGGAGATAGACCACTTCAAAAAAGATCAAAGCGAGACAGGACGAAATGCGAGAGAAGTTTCCAGGATTTTAGACAAACTAAGAAAAAGAGGAACCCTCTCTACGGGTATTCCTTTATTCACTGACAAAGCGGACTCTGGTCTTTTGTTTGTCTATCTTGGGATTGATATGGAAATACTCCCAGGTTTGTTAGAAGATAGCACCGATAATCACATCCTCGCGATTGGTTTGACGCTTCAGAAAAAATTTGGTGATGGGCGAAAAGTATCTATTATCACCAAAGATTCAAATCTACGGATAAAATCTGATGCATTTGGTATCGCATCAGAGGATTTTGAAGCTGATAAGGTTGATATCTCACATTTATACACGGGGATTCGCTACCTTAAGGTGGATGCTAGTGTTATCAATGACTTTTACACAGATCGTGAAGTCCGCTTGGATGATCAATTTCATCCCAATGAGTTTGTCGTCTTGGAAGAGGAAAATGATCCCAGCCAATATGTTTGTGGGGTTTACGATTCCGATGTCTCTGCCATAAAGATGATTGACTCTGGCACTGAAAGCGTTTGGGGTATTTATCCTCGTAACTTAGAACAAACTTTTGGCCTATGTGCGCTTTTGGATGACAGAATAAAGCTTGTCACCTTGACCGGTGGCGCTGGAACAGGCAAAACGCTGCTAGCAATTGCGTCTGGACTGGCTAAAACAACCGACGAGGATATTTACCAGAAGTTATTAGTAGCGAGGCCAATCTTCGCCTTAGGTAAGGATTTAGGTTTCTTGCCAGGAGATTTGGAGGAAAAGCTTAACCCATGGATGCAGCCAATCTATGACAGCTTAGACTTCTTGTTAAGTGGAGGCATTCCTTCGCGGCAGAAGAGGATAAGCAAGAGTTATCAGGAGCTTATTGATCAAGGCATGCTAGCTGTCGAGCCCTTGACTTATATTAGAGGGCGTTCCCTCCCAAATTCCTTTTTTGTGGTTGATGAGTCTCAAAATTTGACTCCCCATGAAATTAAGACAATTCTGACAAGAGCTGGTGAGGGAACTAAAGTGGTCTTAACAGGAGATCCTTATCAGATTGATAACCCTTATATTGACTCGACAAACAATGGCCTTACCTATGTCATCGAGCGATTTAAGAATTCCTCTATCGCTTCGCATGTTACCTTCAAGCAAGGTGAGAGGAGTGAGCTTGCGTCTCTAGCGGCTAGATACCTATGAGTTTTGGACTTATACCCAAGCATGTAAGCGTTGTTCTAGAATTTACTTGCAAGATATGAGCGGAAAATATACAGCTATTCTGCTTGGTCTTTTTTAGATCTAGCTGAGAGTGCTTCTTTATGGCTTGGAAAAGCCAGTTATAATTGCTATTAAGTTTACAGCGAGATGGTAAAAGACTTGTCAAACGATTATGGTCTGTTATTTCTGCTGTGTTTTTTGGACTTAGCTTGGATTACATCTTGGTGACAAATATTTGTTCAGATGTAAAGACCTGAAGATAGGGAAAAATTTCTTATTTCGAAGAATCGGTCGAAATTCTTGCCGATAAGGGTCTTGATGGAGTAGTTAAATCCGCTTTGGTAACAAATTAGCAATATTGGCATAGAAATTGCTTCTGATAGAAAGTTTATTATTCATTAACTCAGGTGAGAGGAATTTTTTTGGAGATACTTAGTAGAACATCACCCCATAAACTTAGCAAGGTAAGGATCGTAGGAAACGGCGTTAACGAGATCATTCATATCAATGAAGCCTTTGGCCGTGCTGAAGATCTCGGCTTAGATTTGGTTTTAGTAAGTGACACAGTGCTGCCACCAGTCGTGCGCATTCAGGACTTTAAAAAGCTAGAGTACGAAAAAAAGAAAGCCAAAAAAGCTAATAAGCCTAGCTCTTCATTGAAAGAGATTCAGTTTAAAATAAATATTTCTGACCACGATCTCTCTACAAAAATTAGCAAGATTGATAAGTTTTTGAAAAAGGGTGATAAGGTTAAGATTTCCGTCCGATTAAAAGGCAGGGAAAGAGAAAACCCTGAGCGAGCATATGAGCTATTAAACCGGGTTGGAGAAGCGGTCGAATGCAAGTTTAACTCGGTGCCAGGTCCAATTGCGCTTGCAATATTGGAGCCTGTGAAGTTAACCAAAAAACCAACTACGAAGGCTGCCGATAGCTAAAAATAAAGTTTGGAGTCATAGGACTCCAGCTTGAGCCTTTTTTCTAATACAAAGCCTTTACCAAGAGCCACTGAATTTTCCGGAGCATAAAATGCTACTGGCAGGCCTTTTTATTTCCTAAATTCACCATTATTTATTAGAATGAATTGAACCATTACTTCAATTCAATGAAGCTTAAGAGTCACACTTATGACGTTGACGAAGCATAAGATTTCGTTTGTAATAGGTATAGGCATACATTTTGTTATGATTTTAAAAACTTAAATTGCCATAAGATGGCTTCCTTCCTGTTTGCTAAGTAGCTTTACTAATCCAGCACGGGAATAAGCGTGATTGCTAAGAGCATAAGGGATATTCAACATGAAGAAAACTGCCGAAAATCGCTACCCTCACTCTGCAACCTTATTTAAGTTTTGCAAGGAAGCTCTAGAAATACGCTACGAGGGTAATGTAAAAGTCATAGATCAGGATGTTGGCTCGATTTTGGGTTATGATCCGGCAGACTGTAGTCATTGGAAAAAGGGTAAAAAGAATATTCATGCATTGGCTACTCTTAGAAGCATTGCTGATCACCTCAATCTAGATGAACGCCTACTAATTGAAATAGCAGCTGGAAAGATTGGTTTAGAGGAAGCTATTTTTGAATATCGTGGATACGGGAGCTTCGCTTTAGATGGGCAGCATTTAGAAAATCTTAAAAAAGACTTTTTTAAGAATCCAGGAAAGTGGAAGAAAGATAGCCTCAAATCGTTTGAAGAATTATTTGATATAGATCGAAACAAAGTCGTCGAGGCATCAGAGCAGGTCCTTCAATCTGGTCACTTTGAGGAAGCCCCCATATATATCCCAGAGGTATACCAACTCTATCCAAATTTAGTCTTAGAGAAAAATGAGTCTTTAGATATCAGCTATAAATGCATCCGTGAAGGAGAAGGTAAAACTGCAAAGCTTCTCATTCAGTATAAAGGCCCTGAAATGCGTCCTTATATACGCTTTTTAGTGGCAAAGGAGTTTTTCAAATTTCTATCTGCAAATAAGATTGATTTCGGTGAACAGTTCTGGGGAGCTCCTCAAGAAGTTCAAGAGATTCAAGCAAATATTTTTGCAGGCAACCTACTTATTCCTGGAAGCCTTTTAAGAAAAGAGGTTGAAAGGGTTGATAGCTCAATAGATTTAGTCATGCAATTGGCTGAAACTTTTTGGGTGTCTAAAGCTTCGATGAATCAGAGGCTTAGAGATTACCTTGAGTTCTTGAATTAATGATGAGTCACCTGAGTTGTTTGCCTTTCCATAAATACCTTTAGTTTTTCCTCTATATACATAAGCTAGGCAAATCCTTCCGAAATAAACAATAAAGAATTCTGACTGCATACCGATGTTCCTAGCAAAAGGGACAGAGTATCCTCATCTAACAAAGGGATTGTAAATGGGGTCAGCCTTTAAACTACGTAATGGGTCGTTGTTGATCACCACAGAAGCTCCTGGTGGAATCTACAATTCCGAACAGTTAAAAAGGATAGCAGCATTAGCAGATGAAGACTCTGCAATTGTCAAAGTCACAGAAGATCAGCGCTTGGCTCTTTTTGTTGGGGAAGATAAAGCAGATAGTATTGTTGCTGAACTAAAAGAGATAGGCTTAGGAGTCAGGCATTATCAAGATGGCTTGCACCAACCTACCACCTGCATTGGGGAGTTGTGTCCTGATTATCAACAGGATGCGCTTGGGAGTGCTCTAAATATAACAGAAGAAATGAGCCGCCTCAGTGTAGATAACCCACTAAAAATAGGAATTAATGGCTGCGCACAATGCTGTGTTCCCTGTCATACCCTCGACATTTCCATTGTTGGCGATGAGCAAGGTTATAGGATCAGTATGGGTGGTAAAAACAGTCAAATTCCTGAGATGGCCACCTTTATGGCTGAAGGAGTGCCTGAGTCAGAACTACCAGCTATGATTCACAATATTGTTCAGCTTTATAAGGATTCAGCAGGGGAAGGAGAGTCCTTACAAGATGTCATGGATCGGGTTGGTGTTTCAAAGTTTGCTGATGTCCTAGCCCCGTATAGCCAGGATGCTGCCGGGGGTGATGATTTGTTTGGTGCTGATGGCTCTTTTGGGCAAGAACCCCCTCAAGTAACTGCAACAGATGAAGATGCCGAGGTAGACCCGCTCGGGCAAGAAGGGCTTGAAGATGACCTTAGTTTAGATGACGAAGAAGAAACCAGCCTTGTTTCTGAGGGGGCTGATGGCGATGATTTTTCTGATCTGGAAGAGGTCGACGATTTTGATCATGGGCTCCTAGATGAGCAGGGTGAGGAAACAGCAGGCTCAGTTGAGGAGGTGAATGACCAGTTTATTGATGAAGACCTGGAGAGTGACTTTGTTGACAGTGATGAGCTGGAGTTGGAGGAAGAGCTTGATGAAGGTGATAAGCCGGATTTAGATAATGTTCAAGAGTTAGAGCTTGAAGAGGACGATGACTTTTCTGATGTCGATGAGCAAGAGTTAAACTCAGATCTCGATGTCGAAGAAAGGTTAGCTGCGGCAGAGTCAGAGGCAGGACACCTAGATCAAGAATTGGAATCGGAGCAACTGGATTCATTAGATGATGATTTAGAGTTTTCGGATTTTGACTCAAGTGGCGAAGATCTTGAAATAGGAGATGAGGAATTAGATCAATCCAATGTGGATGGTCTCAAAGTAATTGAGCCTGTTTCAGAAATTGAAAGCGTTGAAGATGATGTTGTGATTGGAACCAGTGATCGCGAGGTTTTAGAGGGAGGAGCCGAAGCAGGGGAGGATAGTGACCCGATTGAGCAAGAGCTCAGTGAGGAGGATGATTTTGACCTTAGCGAAATATCTGATGAGGACTTAGCAGATTTCGAAGAAGAATTGGATGACGATATCGAAGTTTCTGAAAACGCCGACGAAACGCCTCCCCCCGACCTTGAAGATGACCTGTTAGAGTCAGCTGATCTTGAGGAAAACGATACTTTGCTTTACGAAACCTCTGAATCTGAACTTGAGGAGATGGACGCTAAAGAGGCTGACGAGGTCGAGAAACGGATCAATGAAGATATCAAGGATTCTCAAATGATTCATGAGCCAGACTCAAACGAGAGGGACCGAAACGCCATATTAAGAAAGGTTGAAGAGGGAGACTCTAGTCATTTAGAAGAGCCTGAAAGTGAGCAGCAAGTGTCTTCCGTGAGTAATATTGAGAAGGGTAAGCCAAGGGTGAGCCAATTTCAATTCGAAGGTTTTGATGTTAAAGAAAATGGCGATTTTGTTATTTCATTCACATCAGGCGCACAATTCCAGTTTAATTACGACTTAATCAAAGATGGTCCAAGAAAGATAAAGCTAGGATCTCAATCCATATGCATAGGCCTTGATTCTGCTATGATATTTGTTGAGTTTGAGGATGGCCTTAAGATGAACCTTCCACTAGTTGCCGCTTAACTGCTTTTTTCTTCTTTCTTTTCGTTGAGTTGGTTCCATGTTGGCAAACTTTGGAGTGGTGTGCTGAAATACCAATAAGCCACGATTCCTGCAATAAACAAGATAGTAAAAACTATTGATAAAAATATGATCATGGTGATCTCCTGATGTCTGGGAAGGTCAATATTTAAGTCTTACAAAAAGAATGCATAGAAATCGATGAATATTTCTTTTTGAACTGGATCGTCGGTCACGAATGTAAAGCTTCCGTGAACACTTCCAGAGTCTTTGCTTAAATTCTGCAAAGTCAGCTCTATTTCTTGGCCATTGCGACTGACTTTGCTAGCTTTCCAAGAAATTATGTCCTTTGGATCTTTAACCTCCAGTCCGTTCAAATGAAGATTTGCAGATCCCTCCTTAATGGAAAAATCACTTACAGAGTTCAACTTTATAAGGCGTTTTGATATTTTATTTTTACCTACAGCCCCAAACTCAATGTACTCAGGTTTAGTGTTGATTGGCCCCTCTACGAATGCTCGTACCACTAGCTTAAATTGAGGCAGTGATTTGCTATTGGTATGGATTAAAATTTTGTCTTTAAGAAAGCCAATTTTTTCCTGTTTCTTTAAGGTGACTTTTAAATTCCAGTTTTCTTTGGACTTTTCATAGCTTACTTCGTATCTTGATTGGTCATAGCTAACTTTAGAGATCTCTAGAGGAAACTTACTGACTGGAGAAATGATGATGTCCTCAGACTTGTCTGTGCCAGTTGAGATATTCCCAAAATCTAACACAGGTTTATTAACTAGATAATCAGCAACGATGTTTGCTTTTAAACTCAAAGTTCTATTAGGACTTAATTTTTCATTGGTCATGACGGTAACAGCTTTGTGGGTGATGCCCACAAAAGCACTGGTATCAAAGTTAATATCGATATAGCCATGTTCGCCCTTCGGGTATGGCTTATCAAATTCGGACTCAATGGCAGTGCACCCACAAGTCGCGTGGATTCCTAGTATTCTTAGAGGCCCCTCTCCGGCATTTTTAAAGTGAAAGCGGTAGTTGAGTACTTGACCTTGAGCAACTTTTCCAAAGTCTACGCTTTGGTTGAGAAACTTGATTTTACCCGTGTTTTTGGATTTTGTTGGAACGACCGCCCATAGCTTGCCCGAAAAAATTAAAAAAATCAGAATTGAGACCGAGGTCAATATTAATTTTTTTGGACTTAAGTTCATTTTCATTTCCTTTGAGTCAATTGTGTTAGGAATATTTTATCACTTCTTTTTCTCAAGAGTCCGCCATCTATTCCGACAAGCCTTATAAAGACTTTAGCCAATCCTTGCACAGATTGGCCCGTTGGTCCCTAATTTTTTTGATGTGAAGGGCTTAGTGTCTCTTCCATCCAGACTGAGGAAAGTGTAATGGCAAAAAATAAAAGTCAATTAAATAAAGAGCTTGCTAAGTATTATAGCCACTTACTCATAAACAAGACAAAAAGGGCAGGCTTTTCTTTCATTTTTATTGCCGTTTATGTTGTGATGGTGATGGTCATTGCCAACCATGTAATGGAGCAGGATAAATCGTGGGTTTATACTGCTGTTCCTGTTGTTTTGCTGGGAATTCCCCTTATGCTTTACCCACCAGTTGAGCAGTGGGTTTATAAGCCGTGGCAGGCAAAAGCGCAAAAATACGAGAGACATTATCGGGATTAGCGTTTTGATATGATAGAGCTGCGATACATTGGTGTTTGTATTGTTTTTAGTCTATGTGCCTGTGTTCACAACCCACAATTTGTGTCGAATTTTTCCAGCCACTGGCCTACCCTCAAAAAGCAGGTCATATCACAGGATCTTGAGCTGGAAGCTTTTTATGCTCAGGGTCCATTCTCTTTCAGAGAATTTTTAGATTTTAATATCACAATATCTCCAAAGCACAGGGTGAATACTGATTTCTTTCGAACCAGCAACCGCTTCAACCCAGCTCTTGCCGTAATCGTTCATGGGAATGGTTACAATAAGTTTGCTCATAGAGTCCAAGCAGAACGAATTGCTTCTTGGGGGTTTCACTGCCTGGTGCTGAACCTACCTAACCGCAATTATTGGCTTGAAAATGGTAAGAAGATTAAGCGTCTTATTTCCCTGATTAGGTCTTATCCCCGTCTGTTGGCTAGAAATATAAACCCAAATAGGATTTATTTAATCGGACACTCATTTGGTGGCTCAGCTTCTGTGCTTGCAACAGGTTATGGAGCCCCTGTCAGAGGGTTAATCTTATTGGATCCTGCCATGGTTCATGACTCTGTGAAGGATGCCCTTCCAAGAGTCTCAGTTCCATCGGTAATTTTGGGAGCTGATAAAAGGGTCTTCAAATCTAAGAGGAGATCACAATTTTTTCAGCATATTGGTGGACCAATTGCTGAGGTCAGTATTATAGGTGCTACCCATACTGATGCACAATATCCGAGTATTCACAAGGTTCATTGGGGGTTTGATTTAGTGACTAATCGGCATATTCAGAATAGATTTCTTGGTGCCCTCATAGCTAGTTTGTTTAGCTTAACGAGCTCTGATAGGTTGGAATTTGCATGGTACCTTTTTAGAAAAGAGATCAAGAAAGGTCATATGAAAAAAGCCAGGGTAAAATTTGTTCCTGATGGGGTGCATGCCTCGTTAAAAAAGCTCCGCTACTAATCTATCTTGCAATCTGAAGAATGCCTTTCCGACGCATTGGTGAATGACCTGTCCTGTCCTATTATCCAAGGAGTGTATCTTGCTGCAAAGAATGCGGGATGCTCAGCTCATGTTGCCATTGACGGTCAAGCCTTAGCTTTGAATACTCCGGGGAGAGAATCCATGCCTCTAAGTCCCAAATCAGATAAATGGGGGCTCGCATTTTTTTTAGTGAATAAATAGCGAGGTAGTGACTCTGGTGGATCAAAGTAGCTAGTCGTACGACAAAGCATGAAATTGCCCTAAAACCTTGCTCATCACTGAGGCGTTGGCATATGTGGCTGAGGTCCTGCCATGCGCTTCTTTGCTCGGGTTCTAGAGTTTTAATCCATTTACCGAGGCTGTGCTCTTTTGCAAAAGGCTGCCATCCTTGGGATGGCTTCGGTTTGAGCTCTTTAATTGCTTGGCTGATATTTGACAGACGCCACTTCCAACTTGCCATACCCATACGATGGCAAATGATCGCGACTAAATGATTCCAAGGGTTGGGCAGCACGATCTCGCCAAATGCAGGGGTAGCAAAGCCCTTGCTACTAGCTTGGCCCGCAAAGCTATAGTCTCTTTTAGGCGTCGCTAGCCATTTGATGGACTCTAATGCTTGATTGATCTTGCCGCTTTCTTTCAGACGAAAGTGGTTGAAACTAAACTTGTCGATCTGAATCATCTTGTCGATATGCGATAGGAGGATGGGAACTTGAACACCTAATTTCAAACATGCCCAAATGAGCCTGACTTCTTCGGTCTGGAAGCCGATCAGGCATTTGTCAATTTGCCTCGGGTTAGGCTCTATACAAGGGTATTGTTTCTTGTGTTCTCCAGAAATTTCCCAGGCAATTTTAATTGGTTCTGGAACGGAGCAACGATTTTGTAAGACACTGATTGAGCGCCATGCCAGATCACTTTTATTTCTTTTGACACTCAAATGCCACAGTCGCTCTAGCTCCTTGTTGGTAAAATGGTTATGAGATGATTTATTCTTAAGAAGGCATAGGAGCTCTAATTCATGAGCTTTTTTGTCTTGAGCAATCTGCTGAAACTCAGTCAACGCGTGTGAAGGAGGCTTGGTATATGGTGCCTCCAGGTATGAGGTAATTTCATCACAGCTTAAGTTCAGTGGGTGTTTACAGGCCTGAACTAGCTTTGACAGCTTTTGCTTTTTACTTGGTGACAAATCTTGGCAGGTTTCTATACAATCGTGGAGCCATTCCCACATGGATGACCATAATTGAAACCCTTGAGGTTTATTGGAGCTCTCCTCATGGAGCTTGAGCAGCTCTTGCCTCGCATTAAACAACATGTCCTCGTTAAATTCTTGTAGAGTACTGAGGAAGCAGTGAACTTTGGCAATAGCAGCCAACGGTACAAGTTCATCCTGTTTTCCTTTATAAACTGAAAGCGGGCGCCAAAGAGCTAGGTCTAGCTCCATAGGCCTGAGTTTAAACGTATTGTCGCAGAATACTCTACTTAAATTAGGTAGGAGCTTGCTTAGTTCAGCATAGCGGATCAAGAGCTTGCTCAGCTGTTCCCAAGCAATCCCATCTTCCGGCAGCCACTCCAATGGGTTGTTCAGTAATGCATTCAAAGCAAGGAGGTCTTTTGCATGAGCGGGCTCAGCTGTTCTGATTTGTTCCAAAAAGCTTTCAAATAGATTTAGTTTAGCTTGCCAACTAGACGCACCTGATAGACGAGAGTAAAAGGTGCTGTTTTTGAAAAAATCTTGGTGAGTCCCTAGGCTGTGAAGTAGTTTTAGTCCTTCTTTATATTCAGCAGCTACAGGTGGAATTGCTTTAATCAGGCGACTTCCTTCTTCAACCCTCCCAAGTCGTATGGCCTGCCTGGCTGCTAAAAACTGGACACTATGCAGAGACAAGCCAATTTGTTGGCCGATTTCCTTTATTCCTGTTTCAATCGATTTTTGATGAGTCCTAAAGAATAACCAGCATAAACTAGCTTGTTCTTCTTTGTTGAGGTAGACAAATAGAAGCAGTTTTTCAAAGGCTTGCAACCAGGACTGATGTTGATTATCAGCTAGATAAACCCAAACCTTCCCGCTTTTGTGGTGACTCCACATATAACTCAACATTTGAGCTCTGACCGCAGGGTGTATCTTTTCATAAATTTTCTTGGTGTTAGATCCCAAGAGTTTTTCGAGTACTCCGCATGCTTCGTCTAGACCTCCGTACAGAAAAGCTATTTCAATTAGGTTTGCACCGGTTTTTCCCGTTGGATGGTGATGAAATAGCTCCCAAGCTCTGGTAGCAATGGCTTGCCAGTCTGCATTAGTCTTAATGAGTTTTCTGAGTTCTAGCTCAACCTGTTCACGTGACTTACTCTTGTTGGTCTTAGTTGGGCTCTTAACTCTTGGCTCTGATTCAGGTTTCGGGATGTAGTCGCCAAGCTTGTTAAGGAGCTCACTTTTCATGTAGTCAAGGATGGAAGGGGATAGCTCTAAAGAGCTGGCTTTTCTATAGGCTCTTATCCATTTTAAGGAGTCGCTCAAGGAGGCTTGCTTGTCATCCATAGCAACCTTTCTCAGTGGGTAGGTCTGAAATTTGTCATGATTGAGCTTAGGGTTTTTATTTTAGCACAGAAACTAAAGGCGTAAACTCACCAAGCCCTTAAGGTTTGGCTCTGCGTTTTCTGAAGAAATCTTTTAGGAGCTGGGAGCATTCACTGCCAAGTTTATGCTCCTCAACTTGGAAATTATGATTTAGCCTTTGATCACTGTGGATTTCATAGAGGCTCCCCATTGCCCCTGCTTTCGGGTCCTTTGCGCCGATGATAACTCGCTCAATCCGTGCTTGATAGATAGCTCCAGCGCACATAAGGCAGGGTTCAAGGGTGACAAAGAGCTGGCAATCATTCAGCCTCCATGAGCCCAGGTGATTGCATGCTCTTTCTATAGCAATCATTTCGGCGTGATGACTAACCACCTGAGTAGACTCTTTGGTATTGAAACCTTCTCCAATGATCTGCCCTTCAAAGACAATCACTGCTCCTACAGGCACTTCTCCTTTTGAGCCAGCTATTTTAGCCAGCTCTAATGCTCTTTCCATTGGATCAATCAACAATACTATCTCTTTTCTGGCCAATTTTACGATCAAACTGCTTGTGGCTTGTGGGAAGGTGCTTGGTAAAATGCTTTGCAATGTTACCTAGGCGTTTCAAGCCAAAATGCTTCATAATTTCCTCTGGAGTTCGGCCTAAGAGGATGTGGTAGTGGATCGCATAATGCCTAAGGAGCTCTGAGTTAAGTTTTTTTATTTGAGCCTGGCTTCCTAGTTCATAGAGCATAAATTTTAAGCCATGCCTGGATATTTTTTCCTCAGGGTGCTCACTATCCCTTCCTTTGAATGCTATGAATATCCGCTTGTAGAGGTGCGGAAAAGCTTCCTGCGGAAAATTGCTCGTGAGTTGGTTTTGATAACTCCCTAACCATTTGGAGCTTTCTCGACAGATTCCCAAGACCCTAGAGCGGTTTCCAACGATTCGAAGAGAGGCTAAGCCTTGATTAGCAATATAGTCGCCCCAAGTTAGGTTAATAATCTCGTTGACCTTGAGGCCTTCAAAGGAAAGCAATGAGATCAAGGCTGCATCTCGTTTGCTTTTAAGCTGGCTGGTTTGAGAGTTTGCGATCGCTATAAGATTCAAGATATCAATATGTTCCACTTCATCTCGTAAATGTTCATCGCGAGCCGGTAATGGAATATCTTCAAATGGGTTGCTTTCTAAGCCCTTTTCTTCGATTAGAAAGCGTATGAACTGCTTAATGCCAATCATTGCCCTTCTAATAGAGTTTATCTTCCCATTCTGCTGCCAAAGGTGTTGCTGATAGTTGATTAAGGTAGAGGGCTCGAGCTGATTAAAGACGATCCGGTATGTTAGCAAAAACCTCAGAAAATTCTTAGCGTCCCTAGTGTAAGACTCTATGGTTGCTAATTGCTTGCCTTTAGATTTTAAGTAGCTTGAAAACTCTTCGAGTATTGATGCGCTTGCATCCATGAGCAGACCCTATTCAGTGTATGGTATGATCGAGACTAAGTTAACTTAAGGTTAAGCAGTTGCAAACAGAAAAATACAGCACGGGAGCTCCTTCTTATGACCATGCAACAGTGGCAAAAGCGACGGTGGGTTATCTTACTAGCAAGCCTATTCTTAGTCTCTTTTAAAATTCCCGAATATTATAGCAAAATGCTGGGTCCTAAGGAAATAGCTGAAGAACTTGATTACTTCATCATAGAACACAATGGTGAAAGTAAACTGTTAAAAAACAAAGAAACCTTGAGCTATGTCAGAGGCGATGAGCTTAAAATAAAAGCAGCAAAACTGCGAGCGGGTGATCATAAGCCCTCAGAGGTCAACTTAGTCGGATTTAGGCACCCGATTAAACCCGGAAATCGCCATGACTTAGGCTTCTTGATCGATACCTCAAGTACCCTTGACAAGAAACAATGGGCTGTGGATGAAAAGGGCGAGGTTTTTTTTATTGCTGCAGCTAGCAAAAAGCTCTTGCATGGGTACGCTTATTTGAAGAGGCTTGAACCTTCCTTGAGTTATGTGGACATTCAAGTGAATGATCAGCAACGGGTTATGCGAGAGGGTGAAACTCTAAAACTTAGTTCGGTAGATCTATTTAAGGTGAGTAGAGTGGTAACAAATATAAAAAACTTAGATCATGTCACCTTCCAGGTCGTTGAGCTTGGTGACCAAGGTAAGGCCGTTCTTAAGTCACATGAGCTATATGAAATCAGGTTCAAGCACCGATCTCATATATTTGCAAAGATTCCTATGGAAGTAGAAATTAAGTGAAGCCCACCCCAACAAGTAAGGGAGGAGCTTCTTTCTCTCCCCTCTCTTTCGGGAGTTTGTTAACCTCTCCGTGAACGAAGAGACTTCGTGAAGGTGGGTGAGATGAATTTACTAAAATCGACTTCAGGGGAAGAACGTAAAAGAATGCTAGAAGTCGTTGCTGTATTTTTTGCAGCAGCATTGCTTCTGGCTTTATCTACCCTAGAAACCCGCCTATTTACCTGGGGAGAGCATTTATCCGAAAACCGTGAGTTTTTTACGACCCTTGCCTACTTTGCCCTCATCAACATTAACGTCATTCTGATTCTGTTTTTGAGCTTTCTTATCTTCAGAAATGTTACTCGGCTAATTGTTGAGCGTAGGCGGGGGATTCTGGGCTCTAAACTGCGTACTAAGCTTGTTTTCTCTCTGGTTTTCTTTGCTCTTGCCCCTACCATTCTTCTGTTCTATGTGTCGATGAAATTCGTGACGACTAGTTTTGAGACATGGTTTTCGGAGAAAGTCAAAGAAACCATGCAGCAAACCAGTGAAGCTGGATCTCTGATATATAAACAAGACCAAAAGCGCCTCCAGAGCCTTGCGCGAATAGCTTTGCAGCGAGTCACGATTGATCAGGACCTCGAACTTCTGTGGGACGATGCTCCCTATATTGACCCTTCAAGCTTAGAGGGGTTTGATAAGGAGTATGGGCTGAATGCTGTGAAAGTATATGACATAACCGGAACTCAAATTTGGAACTCAAAAAGGGGTTTTGGCTCGGAGGTCCCGGAAAAACATGATAGCTATGTACTTGAATCCATTAGATTGTTTTTGATGGCTCCTGAGTTGGGAGATCACAGCACCGTTGTCGGTGAAGAGAATCAAGATGTTGTAAAAGGTGCGGCCCCCTTAAGGGATCCTTATAACAATCAATTGCTTGGCCTAGTGTTAACTGAAGTAAGGTTTGAAACACGGATACTGAAGAGTATTGAGAAAATCATTTCGGACTTTGGAAACCTAAAACCTGGGGCGCAGCTCATTCGATTAAGCTACATGATTCTAATGATCGTGATCACGCTTTTGATCGTATTTTCAGCAATATGGATGGGATTTTATGTTGCTAGAGCGATTACAGGCCCGCTGCAAAGCCTTGCGGGAGCCACACGAGAAGTGGCCTTAGGGAATTATGATGTGACCCTTAAAGCAAAAACAGACGATGAAACCGGGCAGCTTGTCCATGCTTTTAATCATATGACGAAAGATTTGAGAGAGCACCAGAAGAATACTTTAGAGGCGCAGTTCTTTTTACAGAAAAGTAATGAAGAGCTTGAGCAAAGGCGCCAGTATATGGAGATTGTGCTAAAGCATATAACCGCTGGGGTTATTTCTCTCGACCCAGAAAAGAGAGTTACTTCTGTCAATGCAGCTGCAGAGCGCTTGTTGCGTATCAACGGCAAACAGCTCAATGGAGTTAGTTTAAAAGAGGGTTTTTCTAACTCACTATACGAGGTATTTTGGGCTCCCATCTTAGAGGGGCTCAACAATAGGACGAGTTTTAGGCTTCAAAATGATCTATATAAGCATGGGTATGATGTAAACCTCATCATAAATGCAAGTAGGATTTATGATGAAGATGTAGAGATGGGTATCGTTGTGGTGTTTGACGACGCGCAGGAGCAAGTCCGTGCCCAGAGGGTTGCTGCCTGGAGAGAGGTTGCCAGGCGTATAGCCCACGAGATTAAGAATCCAATTACTCCAATCAAGTTGAGTGCTCAAAGGCTTTTAAGAAAATTTCACAATAAGTTTGAAGCAGATGATTATGAAACCTTTGGTGATTGTATCGAAACCATCATTACCCAAGTAGATTCCTTGAGGGATTTGGTCAATGAGTTTTCCAAATTCTCTCGAATGCCCCGAATTCAGCCAAGGTCAGCTAAGGTCAACCCAATATTAGAGGATGTGGCAAAGTTTTTTAGTGTCAGTTATCCGGAAATATCTATAGATTACAGCGATATACAAGAAACTCCTAGCATTCTTATAGACAAAGAGCAATTAAATAGAGCATTCGTTAATATTTTTACGAATGCGTTAGCATCCTTTGAAGATGGAAGAAAAGGACAGATAAATTTGTCTTGTTACTACCTTAAGGATCTACAGACCGTGCGGGTTGAGATTGCTGATAATGGTTGCGGGATACCTAAAGAGCTCCATGACCGTGTTTTGGAGCCGTATTTTTCAACGAAAGATGAAGGAACAGGCCTTGGCCTCGCCATTGTTAATCAGATTATCAGTGATCATGGTGGCTACTTACGTATAGTAGCCAATAAGCCCTTTGGCACAATGATTATTATCGAATTACCGGTAAGAAAAAGCGAAGAGAATAATAGAGTATAACTAGGGTGAAAATATGGGACAGAGGCAGAATCAGGCAAAGCCATTGGCGCTCATCATCGACGATGAAAGAAGCATTTGCTCGACCCTAGCCGGAGTTTTTTCAGATGAAGGGTGGAAGAGCCTAACCGCTTCATCTGGAAAAGAAGGTATAAACTATTACAAGAACAATCATGTTGATTTGGTCCTTCTTGATGTCTGGATGAAGGGCTTAGATGGTATTCAGACCTTACAGAAGCTGAAAGAAATCAAAGGAGAAGTGCCCATTGTGATCATGAGTGGGCATGGAACCATTGAAACTGCGGTTAAAGCGACCAAGCTGGGTGCTTTTGACTTCTTAGAAAAACCCTTATCTCTTGAGAAGCTTATTCCCATGATCGAGCATGCAGCGAAACTGCAAAGCCTCAGGGAGTATGGGAATAATCTTGGAGATCACTCCTACCAACTAATAGGTGAATCGGAGTCCATCGGAGCTATTCATCGCAAAATTAAGGTGGTCGCTCCGCGCAATAGTTGGGTCCTGATCACTGGTGAGAATGGCACCGGTAAGGAGGTTGTTGCCAGAAATATTCACCTACAAAGCACTAGGGGGGATAAGTCTTTTGTAGCTGTAAACTGCGCAGCCATTCCAGAGGAGTTGATAGAAAGTGAGCTTTTTGGGCATGCCAAAGGGGCTTTTACGAATGCTTTAAGTTCAAAGAAAGGTAAGTTTGAACTTGCTCATCAAGGGACTCTATTCCTGGATGAAATTGGTGATATGTCCCTAAAAACCCAAGCTAAAATACTTAGGATACTGCAGGAACAGAGTTTTGAGCGCCTCGGGGATACCCAAACAATCAGCGTGGATGTTAGGGTTATTGCTGCAACGAACAAAGACCTACAGGAAGAAATCAAACTGGGAAGCTTTCGTGAGGACCTTTACTATCGATTGAATGTGATTCCCATCCATTTGACTCCGTTGCGAGAAAGAGGGAGGGATATCCTTGTTCTCGCAAACTTTTTCTTTGAACAGCTTAGTTTAGAGCTGGGTGAGCCGACAAAGTGCTTTTCTTCGGAGGCTGAAAACAACCTTCTTAGCTATCATTGGCCAGGTAATGTCCGCGAACTTCGTAACTTGGTTGAGCGGCTTAGTATTCTGGTGACCTCTCGGTTCATCGAAGTTGATGATTTACCGGACTATATCAAAGAATGTAAAGTGGATACCGAAAATTTATCTGAGCCAAATTCTCCCGCCACCCTCAAAGAGGCTAGGAGTCACTTTGAAAAATCTTTTATCATTGAAAAGTTAGAAGAACATGGGTGGAACATTTCTAAAACGGCCGAGGCAATTGGAGTTGAGAGGAGCAATCTTCATCGCAAGCTTCGAAACTTCGGTATCGATTTAAAAAGGCTCAAAATGTAAGAGCCTGGGAGGATCTTGCATGAATGAAGAGGTCACTGTCAGTCGTAACGGTAAGCAGCTGGTCATTGATGGGATCGAAAATGGGGATGATGGTTACCATGACTGGACCGCTTTTCCATTTAGTAATAGTAAAATCCTACTTTCCTACGAGGGAGACCCCCTTCCCCCGAAAGATTACAAAAATGGCTTCGGTTGGTTGCCTGTAGAAACCTTTGCCGATATTTTACGAGGGCGCATCACTCAGAAGTGGACCGGGATGGTGGCGGTTGATACCGCCTTGGGTTTGAAGAGGATTTTTATGGTCCAAGGTGAGATTGTTTTTGCTCGCTCCAACCTGGTCGATGATCGTTTAGGTGAAGTGATTTACCGAGACGGGGACCTTTCTCTGGAGGAGCTTACAAGCACCACTGCACAGGTCAGTCGAGAGCGCAAGTTCGGTCAGGTTCTGGTGCTGACAGGCTTGTTTGATCACTTGAAGCTTTGGCACTCGCTGAAAGCTCAGGTGGAGCAAATTGTTCGGTCGATCTTTATGGAGTCTTTTATTAGCGTTGGCTTCTACCCTAACCACTTACCTACCTCGGAAGTTCACTTTGATGAGGGGAGCCTTAGCTTTTTAGATAAGTGCCTAAGCTTTGGGAGCATGTACCGAGGGTTTGAAAAAAGGCTTGCTGCAAATTGCAAGGTTTCGCTTCTAGATGAGCATTCTAGCTTCAGTATTTATCCCCAGGGTACTTTTTTAGGTGATGTTCTTAGGTTGATCAATGAGAGCAAAGACCTTGGTGATTTAATGAGAATGTCAAAAGTGCAACCTCTGTACACCATCTCAGCGCTCATGTTGCTAATCAATGAGGGGTTTTGTGAGATTGGTTACATGAGGCCATTCAAGTTGCCTGGTGGGGTTTATCATATCCTGTCTCTTAAAAGTAAAATCAACATGTATGAGTTTTTGATTCAAGAGCAACGAAGGTTGTTTGAGTTAGAAAACTTTGAGTACCCTGTTCAAGAGCTGAAATCGATGGCATTTCAGCTGAATGAGGAGGAGTTTCCAGTTATCTTTTTAAATGATTTTGGGTTCCTGCACCCTGAGTCCTTGCACCATGTGTTTAATCAGTGCATAACGGTTGCGGCGCGAACTCAATATTTTGAATCGGCTGTTGACAGTCTGATGCGTTTTTCTATGCAGATTTCTGCTGATCGATTGAGTTATGAGGGCGCTAATAAAATTAAAAGTGTGTACAAGGACTTTATTTACAAATGACATTTCGCTCAAAAACTAAGCGCTCAGATTATAAGTCATCAAAAGGCAAGGTTGGTTCAAAGAAGCAAACAAATACTTTTCAAATCGATAGCTTATCCGCCCTATTGGACTATGCTAGGCATAAGCCAGCCTCCGTAGTCTCTGTGAGTTGTCAAGGCAAGCACCGAGACAAGATTGAGCAGCAGTGTCCTGAAATCCTTGATCGAGTAAGGATTATAGGAACTGTTGCTGAGCCTGAAAGCGAAAAAAACTTTATTGTTGAGGTGTGTATCATCCCCCTCCAAGAGTCCGATCTTAAGGGGCGCGTAGCGAACAGGGACACTGATTTAATACTAGCTCTTGATCATATAACCGACCCTAGAAACTTAGGTGCGTTGGCCAGGAGCTGCGCTTTTTTTGGTGTCGAGGAGATTCTGATCCCTAAGAACCGACAAGTGAATTTGACAGACGCGTCTGTTGCAACGTCTCAAGGGGCATTTGCTTTGACGAATATTGTCATTGTCACGAATCTAGTCCGTATTTTAGAGTCCCTCAAAAGTGAGGGTTACTGGGTCATCGGATGCGAAAAAGGTGGGAAAACGATTGAATCTGTCCAATCGAAATATGAAAAAGTGGTGCTTGTTTTGGGCTCTGAGGATAAGGGTTTGTCGCCGTTAGTGAGAAAAACTTGTGATTTATTTGTTGGCATTGAAGGTAGCGAGCGTTGTTTAGATTCTTTAAATGTGAGCGTGGCGGGAGGAATTTTACTCCGCGGTTTCCAATTTGGGCAAAAAAGTAAAATAAAAAAGAAGAACCCTTGACGTTTTACGGAAGCTAATATACTTAGTTGTTCCATATCTGATAGGCATCTAACCAGATGAACCATTGAAGATATTAGCTGGCTTAGCTCAGTTGGTAGAGCAGCTGATTTGTAATCAGCAGGTCGTAGGTTCGATCCCTATAGCCAGCTCCAATGGAGGGGTGCCCGAGTGGTCAAAGGGGGCGGGCTGTAAACCCGCTGACTTCGGTCTACATAGGTTCGAAACCTATCCCCTCCACCATACATACGCGGGAGTAGCTCAGCTGGCTAGAGCATTAGCCTTCCAAGCTAAGGGTCGCGGGTTCGAATCCCGTCTCCCGCTCCATTTTACAAATGCGAACCATTGTGATCTAAGGATGATAAGTGGTTTGCTTTTTCAGGTTTAAGAGTTAGCCCGGGTAGCTCAGGGGTAGAGCGCGTCCTTGGTAAGGACGAGGTCAGCGGTTCAAATCCGCTTTCGGGCTCCATCTATATGTAAGTTCGTATATAATACGGGATATAATAAAGACACCTTGGGGTGCGAATGTGTTGGCGGTGATCGTTAATCGCCGTTAACTTGGAGGAGCAAATGTCAAAAGAAAAGTTTGAACGGACCAAGCCTCACGTTAACGTTGGAACGATTGGTCACGTCGATCACGGAAAAACTACCTTAACTGCCGCTATTACCAAGGTTATGGCTTTGGCTAACGGTGGTGAAGCAAAAGCCTTTGATGAGATTGATAAGGCTCCTGAAGAGAAGGCTCGTGGTATCACTATCTCAACTGCTCACGTTGAGTACGAGTCCCCAGAGCGTCACTATGCTCACGTGGACTGCCCAGGTCACGCTGACTACGTAAAAAACATGATCACTGGTGCTGCTCAGATGGACGGCGCTATCCTTGTGGTAAGTGCGACTGACGGCCCAATGCCTCAGACTCGTGAGCATATCCTTTTGGCTCGCCAGGTTGGTGTTCCAAAGATTGTTGTTTTCTTGAATAAGTGTGATGCGGTTGAAGATGAAGAGCTTCTTGACCTTGTGGAAATGGAAGTTCGTGACCTTCTTAACCAATATCAGTTCCCTGGAGATGATATTCCAATCATCCGTGGTTCTGCTCTTAATGCTTTGAATGCTTCAAGTGCTGATGACGATTGGGCGAAGAAAGTTGTCGAGCTAATCAGTAACTGTGATGCTGAAATCCCAGTCCCTGAGCGTGCTATTGATAAGCCTTTTATTATGCCTATCGAGGACGTTTTCTCAATCTCTGGTCGTGGTACTGTTGTAACTGGCCGTATCGAAGCTGGTGTTGTCAAGGTTGGTGAAGAAGTTGAGATTGTTGGTATCAAAGATACTACCAAGACTACTTGTACCGGCGTAGAGATGTTCCGTAAGTTGCTTGATCAAGGTCAAGCTGGTGATAACGTTGGTGTTCTTCTTCGTGGTGTTAAGCGTGAAGATGTGCTTCGTGGTCAGGTTCTATCTAAGCCTGGATCCATCAAGCCACACACTAAGTTTAAAGCTAAGGTTTACATCTTGACTAAAGAAGAAGGTGGTCGTCATACTCCTTTCTTCAAAGGTTATAGACCACAGTTCTACTTCAGAACTACTGACGTAACTGGTGCTGTAAAGCTTCCTGATAACGTTGAGATGGTTATGCCTGGTGATAACATCGATATGGAAGTGGAATTGATCTGCCCAATCGCTATGGACGAAGAGCTACGTTTCGCGATCCGTGAAGGTGGCCGTACTGTTGGCGCTGGTGTTGTAGCTTCAATCATCGAGTAATTTTAAGAATTTGAAGATGTTTCCTTGATTGGAAGCTTCTTCTTTTTTAATATTCATTCGCTAAATTGTAGGCGAGTAGTTCCAATGGTAGAACGGCGGATTCCAAATCCGCATGCTGGGGGTTCGAATCCCTCCTCGCCTGCTCCGTTTGTTTTACAGACATGCCTATTAGCCTTCACATATTGAGGTCAGCGTGACTAAAGATGATGCTACCTGGTTGGATATTTGCTATATTGTATTCGCAATGATAGTTGCTTATATTGTCTACAAAGCCGCAGAAACAGTCGGTTTGCAGCTTGGCTTTGCGGAGAGGTATGATGAGTGGTTTCCTCTTGCGAGTAGGGTCTGCTCAATCGTTGGTGGTGGTGCAGCTGCTTTGTGGTTGCGGTCCGATGCGGATAGGCGTGATTACCATGTCTCTGCAATAGGTGAGATTCGCAAAGTAACTTGGCCAAGTATACCAGATACTAAGCGGATGACTGTTGTTGTGGTTATCGTAGTGGCTATATTTTCAGTGATCCTGACCGTATTCGATGTGGTGTGGTCTAAGATATTACAGGCGATTTTACCGTAGGTCTGCTTTTAGCATTGTCCTGCGGATGTTTATATTTGATTAGATTAGAGTGGCCTTCTATTCAGGCTGCAATTGAGGTGATTGAATGGAAGCTTCAAACCCGGAACAAGAAGATCAAGAATTAGAACAAAGTGTGGATGCTTCCGCTGAAGGTCACCAAGTTGATGATGCTGCGGGTGAGGTGCAAGAGGCTGATGTAAGCGCTTCGGATGAGCCGAGTTCGGACACGGAAGTTGCAGTGCAAGCTGATGATGAGCAAGACGCAGTTGAGGAGCCCCAGCTTACTCAAGAAGAAATCATAACTGAAGAAAAGCGAAAGCTGATAACTGACCCTCGGTATCGTTGGTATATTGTTAATACCTATTCAGGGTCAGAAGAGACTGTGAGAATTGCCTTGCAGGAGCGCATTGCTCGTGCAGGTTTAGAGGATAATTTTGGCGAGATTTTCGTGCCAAAAATGGTGGTAGAGAAAGTTTTAAAGAGCGGCAAGAAGAAGCTTGTTGATAAGACTACATTTCCTGGCTACGTGCTAGTGCAGATGGAAATGAATGACTCTACCATGGGGTGTGTGAGTTCGACACCAAAAGTAACGGGGTTTGTGGGTAACCGTAGAAACCCAAGAGCGATGGCTGATAAAGAGGTTCTTCGCTTATTGACTCCTTCTATGGCACAAACTGGGACAGAAGCTCCTGGTGAGGTGGCGACTAAGGTTAAGTTTAGTAAAGGTGAAGGCGTTAAAGTAACCGATGGTCCATTTACGAACTTCGACGGCGTAATCGAAGAAGTTCGAGCAGATAAAATGAAGTTAAAAGTACTAGTTAGCATTTTCGGAAGAGAAACTCCTGTCGAGCTGGGATATAATCAAGTTGAAAAGCTTACCTGAACCAGCTATGATATTCCGCCTTTGTAGGAAATAGATTGACTTTTTCTAAAAATGTGAATAAACAGACGGCTTGCGTAATCTGTGTGAGGATTGCCGACGCGTTACGATGATAGAAGGAGGCTGTAACTGTGGCCAAGAAAGTAAGCTCTTTAATTAAACTACAAATCCCTGCTGGAAAAGCGAATCCAGCTCCTCCCATCGGGCCTGCATTGGGTGCTAAGGGTGTGAATATCATGGCTTTCTGTAAAGAGTTTAACGCTCGTACACAGAAACAAGCTGGGGATATCCTACCAACAATCATAACGGTATATAATGACAAGTCTTTTACTTTCATTACTAAGACTCCTCCAGCTTCTCAGCTTCTTATGAAGGCTGCAGGGATTAAAAAGGGGTCTCAGACTCCAGGTACAGCTACTTGCGGTACGATCAGCATGGATAAGGTTAAAGAGATTGCTACTGCTAAGATGCAAGATCTTAACGCTTATGATGTGGATGCGGCTGCTAAGATTATTGCGGGCTCTGCTCGTAGTATGGGACTAGAAGTTAAGTAAGGTCTCAGACTTTGCTTTTTTTGAATAGAGAAGGTAGGAGAGTCATGATTAGCTTGGCTCGTTTGGACTACGGAGAATTTTATGGCTAAACACGGAAAAAAGTACCGACAGGTATGTGAAAAGCTAGATCGTAGCAAAGCCTACGAGCTGGTAGAGGCTCTTAAGCTTGTTAAAGAAACTTCTTACAGTAAATTTGCTGGAAGTGTTGATTTGGCAATCAACTTAGGGGTAGATCCAAGGCATGCTGACCAAAATGTTAGAGGGGCAACACCTCTTCCTCATGGCTTAGGTAAGCAGGTTCGTATCGTTGTTTTCGCTAAAGGCCAAAAGGCTGTAGAAGCGAAAGAAGCTGGGGTTGATTTTGTAGGTGCTGATGACCTTGCAGAAAAAATCCAGGGCGGCTGGTTAGATTTCGATCAGGTGATTGCAACTCCAGATATGATGGCAGTTGTTGGTAAGCTTGGCCGTGTTCTTGGCCCTCGTGGTTTGATGCCTAATCCAAAGCTTGGAACTGTGACCTTTGAAGTTGAAAACGCTATCAACGAGCTAAAGGCGGGTCGCGCAGAGTTTAGAGTTGATAAAGCAGGTATCGTTCATACAATAGTCGGAAAAGTGAGTATGGAAACCGAAAAGCTTGCTGCGAATGTTAATGCAGTCATCGATGCCCTGTTAAAGGCTAAGCCTTCAAGTTCTAAGGGGACTTATTTAAAGAAGATAGCGCTATCGGCAACAATGGGACCTGGTGTTAGTGTAGATCCTATCCCTTTTAGATAGACGGTTTACCTGAGTAGGTTTGCACAGTAGAACATGAGGAAAATGCATCATGGCAGTAAGTAGAGCAACGAAAGAAGTTCTTAAAGATCAAATAGCAGAGAGGTTTCAAAACTCTACTGCCTCTCTAGTGGCTGAATACAATGGTATTACCGCGGAAGAATTGGCAGCTCTAAGGGTTGAGCTTCGTAACTCTCAAACTGAGTTTAGAGTTATTAAAAATAGAGTCGCAAAAAAGGCAATCGAACATTCGGTTCCTAATGCTGAGCCATTGAAGGACCAGTTAAAAGGTCCTATCGGAGTGGCTCACATGTACGGCGACGTAGCAGCTGGTACTAAAGCATTGCTCGCTTTTGCTAAGCAAAACGAGAAGTTTAAGGTAACTGGCGGCGTTATGGATGGCAAGGCGCTCAGCGCGGCTGATATTAAGGCCCTTTCAGAGTTGCCAAGCAAAGAAGAATTAATTGCCAAAATCATTGGTACATTGGTTTCTCCGCATCGTGGTTTACTCCAGGTTATGAATGGAGTTGGTTCTAATTTGGTGCGCGTAATTAATGCTATCAAAGATACAAAGTCATAAACTTTTATTGTAATCTATTATTAACGACTTCCCGACGAGGATGTTAGGAAAGTATTTGGAGGAAGACATGTCTAGCGTAACTAAAGAGCAAGTTGTAGAATTTCTTGAGAACTTGACTCTTCTTGAAGCAGCCGATTTAGTTAAAGAACTTGAAGAAAAGTTTGGTGTCAGCGCAGCTGCACCTATGGCCGTTGCTGTAGCTGGTGGCGGCGCTGCTGAAGCTGCTGAAGAGCAAACTGAATTTACTGTGGTTCTTAAGTCTTTTGGTGAAAAGAAAATCAACGTAATTAAAGAAGTTCGTGGACTTCTTGGCCTTGGCTTGAAAGAAGCTAAAGAGCTTGTTGAATCTGCCCCTAAAGATGTTAAAGAGGGAGTCAGCAAAGAAGAAGCTGAGAAGATTAAAGAAGCGCTTGAAAAAGCAGGCGCATCTGTTGAGATTAAGTAATTTCCCCCTTTTCCTAATTCAGAAAGATTATATCCCTGGATTGGGAAAAGGACCGAACAGAAATTCAGTTAGCACTTTTTAATACATTTACCTTCCCATGGGCAGTTGTGTCTGTGGGTTTCTGTCGTTACTTCCTTCTGATCGGAGAATAATATGACGTCTCTGGACGCTTCGTTTACGCGACCAAGAAAAAGCTACCAAAAGGTAACTCCGGCAATAGACCATCCATATCTTATCGAAATACAAAAAACAAGCTATGGTCAATTCCTGCAGGATCAGGTGGATTCTGAAAAACGCAAGCAAGTTGGTTTGCAAGCTGTGTTCAATTCAGTTTTTCCGATCAGTGACTTTTCGGAAACCGCCTCAGTCGAATTTGTCAGTTATTCTTTCGAACAGCCAAAATACACGGTAGGTGAATGCCGACAACGTGGTATGAGTTTTGCTGCGCCTCTCAAAGTGGTTATTCGACTCGTAATTTGGGATGTTGATAAAGAAACCAATGTTCGCAGCATTAGAGATGTGAAAGAGCAAGAAGTCTATTTCGGTGAAATCCCGTTAATGACCGATAGCGGTACATTTATCATCAATGGCACCGAAAGGGTAGTGGTTTCTCAGCTCCATCGTTCGTCAGGTGTATTCTTTGATCACGACAAAGGTAAAAATAGTGCGTCTGGAAAACTTTTATACACTGCCAGGGTAATTCCCTATCGTGGCAGTTGGTTAGATTTTGAGTTCGACAGCAAAGATATTCTTTATGTCAGAATTGACCGTCGCCGTAAGATGCACGCGACGATCCTGCTTAAAGCTTTAGGTGATACTGATGAAGAGCTTCTGGCTCACTTCTACAAGCGAGAAGTAATCATCATTCATGAGGGTGAGTTCAGAATCAATTTGAACTTCGACCTCTTGCGCGGACAGAGAGCGAGTTCAGATATTGTAGACCCAACATCTGGCCGAGTTTATGTGAAGAAAAACCGCCGGATATCAGTTGGTGCTATCCGCCAGATGGAATCTGCTGGCTTGACTTACCAGCCTCTAAAATCAGAGGACTTAATTGGTAAGGTCGTTGCACAAAATATATTGGATAAAGAAGGCGATGTCCTAGTTCCAATTAACACCGAATTAAGCGAAGACGATATCAGGAATATCGTAAACGCTGGTGTTGATGAGTTTCAGACCCTATTTATTGATGGTGTAAATGTCGACGGTTCTTTCAGGCAAACCTTACTTGCTGACAAGATTGAAACTCGCGAAGATGCCATTTTAGAAATATACAAAAGACTACGCCCTGGTGATCCACCCACTTTGGAACCAGCTGAGGCGTTATTTAATAATTTGTTTTTCAATCCTGACCGTTATGACTTAAGTGCAGTCGGCCGTTTGAAGTTAAATGAGCGTCTAGGCGTTGATGAGCCGATCGAGCAGAGAACTCTGACCAAGGAAGATATCCTTGCAACGGTTTCCACCTTGCTCAAGCTTAAGACAGGCCAGGGTGATATCGACGACATCGATCACTTAGGTAATCGTCGTGTCAGAGCTGTCGGGGAGCTTTTGGAGAACCAATACAGGATTGGCCTCTTGCGAATTGAGCGCGCTATACGCGAGCGCCTTCAGTTGCAAGATGTTGACACCTTGCTTCCTCATGATTTTATCAATAACAAACCAGCATCTGCTGTTGTAAAAGAATTTTTTGGTAGCTCACAGTTAAGCCAGTTTATGGACCAGACTAACCCATTGTCTGAGATTACCCATAAGAGAAGGCTGTCTGCCCTTGGGCCTGGTGGACTTAGTCGTGAAAGGGCGGGTTTCGAGGTCAGGGACGTTCACCCCACTCACTATGGTCGTATTTGTCCTGTTGAAACCCCTGAAGGTCCAAATATTGGTTTGATTTCTTCTCTTGCATCTTTTGCACGGGTCAACGACTACGGTTTCATTGAGACTCCGTACCGAGAGCTAAGGGATGAAGAAGGAAAGCTACATACCAAAGCTGAGGTTCGTTATTACTCAGCATCTGAAGAGCATCAAGAGCATGTCATTGCCCAGGCAATGAGGCTCGAAGAATTTACAGACGACGAGTACCTTGGAGTTCGTCGTAAGGGTGAGAGTGAGATTGTCCGCGGTGAAGAAGCGGACTTGATGGATGTTGCGACGACTCAGCTTGTGTCCATTGCTGCAAACTTGATCCCATTTCTACAGAATGACGATGCAAACAGAGCCCTGATGGGCTCAAACATGATGCGCCAAGCTGTGCCATTGATTCAGACTCGGGCTCCATTGATTGGTACCGGTATGGAAAAAGTGGTTGCACGAGATTCCGGTGCTTCCGTTGTCGTTAAGCGCGAGGGTACCGTTGTATCTGTGGATGCTGAGCGTATCGTCGTTAAGATCGTTGGCGAAGGTAATGAGACCCTCACCGAGGTGGGTGCCGACGTTGATATTTATAGCCTTAAAAAATACAGACGTTCAAACCTTGATACCTGTATTAACCAGAAGCCGATTGTGAAGGTCGGGGAGCGAGTTCATGTCGGTGATGTTATTGCTGACGGTTTCGCGACTGAAATGGGTGAGCTGGCTTTGGGGCAAAATGTAACTGTGGCCTTTATGCCTTGGAATGGTTACAACTTCGAGGATTCCATCCTAATTTCTGAGCGTGTTGTTAAAGAAGACCTCTATACTTCGGTTCATATTCAAGAGTTTGAGTGTATCTCAAGGGATACTAAGCTCGGTCAGGAAGAAATTACCTCTGATATCCCAAATGTTGGTGAAGATGCCCTTGCAAACCTCGATGAGGCTGGGATTATCCGCATTGGTGCAGAAGTTAAGCCTGGAGACATTTTAGTAGGTAAGATCACTCCGAAAGGTGAAACTCAGCTTACTCCTGAAGAAAAACTTCTAAGGGCAATTTTCGGCGAGAAGGCTGGTGATGTTAGGGACACCTCCCTAAGGGTTTCCCCTGGTGTGACTGGTACGGTGATCGGCTGTAAAGTCTTCTCAAGAGAAGGTTCTGAAAAGGACGCTCGTAGTTTGAGAATTGAAGAGGCTGAGTCTGCCAAGATGCGCAAGGATGAGGCTGATCGTATTGCCATCATTAAAGATTCTGCTATGAGAAAAATCATCAGAATTTGCGAAGGCACTGTTATTGCCAGCGAGGTCGCTTCAAAAGAAGGCCAGGTGCTTGCAAGCCCAGGCGGTTCCATAACTCGCGAGGCGCTCGATGGGATTGACTATCGCTACTGGTTTGATCTAACGGTGGAAGACGCCGAAAAGAATGGGCTTTTAGCTAAAGTACTCCAAAATCTAAAAGAAAAAGTTACTCAGATTAAGTTCATGACTGATGAAATGCTTAAGAAAGTAACTAAAGGCGATGAATTGCCTCCTGGTGTTATTAAGATGGTCAAGGTCTATGTTGCCATTAAGCGTAAGCTTAGGGTTGGTGATAAAATGGCCGGTCGTCACGGTAACAAAGGGGTTGTCTCACGGATCCTTCCTGAGCAGGACATGCCATTTACCAAGGACGGGGTTCCTGTCGACGTGGTGTTAAACCCGCTGGGTGTACCATCTCGTATGAACGTCGGGCAGATTTTGGAAACTCACCTTGGGTGGGCTTCAAAAAACCTTGGGATCAGGCTAAACGAAATGTTAGCTAGTGGTTGTTCACGCCAAGAGCTGGAAGATATGTGCCTCAAGATCTGGGATACAGATAACGTCACAGATGTTAGAGAGTTTGTTAGAAGCTGTTCTGATGAGCATCTAAAAGATTTCATCAGGAAATATAGAGAAGGTGTCCATTTTGCAAACCCAGTCTTTGATGGCTCTAACGAGGGTGAAATTGAAAATGCCCTAGAGTTAGCTGGCTTAGACAAAGACGGTAAGATGGAGCTGTTTGATGGCCTAACTGGTGAGCGCTTTCACAATCGCGTTACCGTTGGTGTCATGTATGTTCTAAAACTACATCACTTGGTAGACGAGAAGATTCACGCCCGTTCAATTGGCCCATACTCGCTTGTAACTCAGCAACCGCTTGGTGGTAAGGCTCAGTTCGGTGGTCAGCGATTAGGGGAGATGGAAGTTTGGGCGATGGAGGCTTATGGAGCTGCTTACACACTTCAGGAGATGCTAACAGTTAAGTCCGATGACGTATTGGGCCGTACCCGTATGTACGAGTCAATTGTCAAGGGAACTAATATAGCGACTCCAGGGGTACCTGAGAGCTTTAATGTACTTGTAAAAGAACTTCAGAGCTTGGCATTGGACATCAACTTAATCAGGGCTGATGGCCGAGAAATGGGTATTGAGGGACTTCAATAGCAATATTGTTTTTTTCGAGAGTAAAGGGCAGCTTGGCTCTTTTTTTCTCCGGTTCATAGGCCTAAACATAAGTTAAAATCTCTCCCAAGGAGAACGGTTTGAAAGATTTATTAAATTTCTTCGATAAGCCTACAGATCCGCTAAATTTTAGCGCGATCAAAATTTCTTTAGCTTCACCGGAGAAGATCCGTAGCTGGTCCTTTGGTGAAGTTAAAAAGCCAGAGACTATAAACTATCGTACCTTTAAGCCAGAGCGTGACGGGCTTTTCTGTGCCAAAATCTTTGGGCCTGTCAGAGATTTTGAGTGTATCTGCGGTAAGTATAAGCGCATGAAGCACCGCGGAATTGTTTGTGATAAATGCGGTGTCGAGGTTATTCACTCTAAGGTACGTCGTGAGCGCATGGGTCACATAAACCTTGCATGCCCAGTCGCTCATATTTGGTTTTTAAAGTCTTTGCCGTCTCGTATCGGTGCGATCCTTGATATTACCCTCAAGGATATCGAACGTGTTCTATATAGCGAATCATATGTGGTCTTGGATCCAGGTGATGAAGCGAACACAGGGCTTGATAAAGGTCAGGTCCTATCAGAAGAAGAGTATGATGAAGCCATTGCCAAGCTAGGCAACGGTGCCTTCCGTATTGGTGTTGGTGCCGAGGCAGTTCTTGAGCTTCTCCAGGGTCTTAAGATCGAGGACCTCGTAGAAGATCTACGTAAAGACCTTTCAGAAGCAACCTCAGAAGCAAATCGTAAAAAGCTTCAAAGAAGACTTAAGGTTGTTGAGGCCTTCAACACTCGTGATGAAAGCGGCAACTTTGCTGCAAAGCCAGAGTGGATGATGCTTACGGTAATTCCGGTGCAGCCACCAGATCTGCGTCCATTGGTTCCTCTCGATGGTGGCCGCTTTGCAACCTCTGACCTAAACGATTTATACCGACGTGTTATAAACCGTAATAATAGGCTTTTAAGGCTAATCGAACTAAACGCTCCCGATATCATTGTGCGTAATGAAAAACGAATGCTCCAAGAAGCAGTCGATGCATTATTTGACAATGGGCGTAGGGGTAAGGTGTTCACTGGTCCTAACAAGCGTCCTCTTCGATCCTTGTCAGACTTCTTGAAGGGTAAGCAAGGTCGATTTAGGCAAAACCTTCTAGGTAAGCGTGTGGATTACTCTGGTCGTTCGGTTATTGTTGTGGGACCAGACCTAAGGCTACACCAGTGTGGTTTGCCAAAGAAGATGGCATTGGAGCTATTCAAGCCCTTCCTTTATTCGAAGCTTGAAGAGCATGGAATCGTTTCTACCATTAAGAGTGCCAAAAAACTTGTTGAGAAAGAGCACCCTGAAGTCTGGGATATCCTTGAAGAAGTTACCAAGGAGCACCCGATTTTATTAAACCGTGCCCCAACTCTTCACCGCTTAGGTATCCAGGCTTTTGAGCCGGTTTTGATAGAAGGTAAAGCGATTCGTTTGCACCCTCTTGTCTGTTTTGCATTTAATGCTGACTTTGACGGTGACCAGATGGCTGTTCACTTGCCGCTTTCAGTTGAAGCGCAGATGGAAGCCAGGGTGTTGATGATGTCGACCAATAATATTTTGAGTCCGGCATCTGGGTCTCCAGTTATTGTTCCGTCTCAGGATATTGTACTTGGTGTTTATTACCTAACGAAAGAAGACCTCACTGCACAGGGTGCAGGGCATACTTTTGCGAATATTGAGGAAGCTCGAGTTGCTTATGACCATGATGAAGTTGGGTTGCAAGCACCTATTCAGGTAAGGTTGAGAGAAGGTGAAGACTTAGTCCAGACGACGATCGGTCGTGCTTTGCTTTCAGAGGTCGTTCCTCAAGAGATTTTATTTGAAACTTACAACAAAGTGATGGGTAAAAAAGAGCTAGCAGCCTTAGTCGAGACTTGTTTCCGTAGGTGCGGTCCTAAGAAAACAGTCCTGATGGCTGATGCTTTGAGAACCCTTGGTTACTCTTACTCAACCCGCGCTGGGCTTTCGATTTCCATTGTTGATATGGTCATCCCAGATGAGAAAAAAGATCTCTTGGCGGGTGCAGAAGACGAAGTTAAACGCATTAAAGAGCAGTACTCTGAAGGCCTTCTGACAGAAGGTGAGCGTTATAACAAAGTCGTTGATATTTGGGCGAATGTTACTGAAAGCATCGCTGAGTGTATGTTCAATAACATTGCAGAGATGGAAGTCACCGACAAAGACGGGAACAAACGAGTGGTCCCAAGTGACAACAGTATCTTCATGATGGCTGACTCGGGAGCGAGGGGTTCTGCCCAACAGATCCGTCAGTTGGCTGGTATGAGGGGTCTGATGTCGAAGCCGTCAGGTGAGATTATCGAGACACCAATTACAGCGAATTTTCGTGAAGGTTTGACCGTACTTCAGTACTTCACCTCAACTCACGGTGCGCGTAAAGGTCTTGCTGATACGGCATTGAAAACTGCAAGTTCTGGTTATTTGACCAGAAGGCTTGTTGATGTTGCTCAAGACTGCATCATTAATGAAATCGATTGCGGTGTTCAAGAAGGGGTTAAAGTTACTCCGATCCGTGATGGTTCCGAAATACGAGTATCACTGACTGAGAGGATCCTAGGTCGAACCATCATTGGAGGTGACATAGTCGATTCGAAATCAGGCCAAGTGATTGTTGAAAACAATACCCTTCTTGATGAAGGCCTGTGCGAGAAGATCGAACAAGCGGGAGTGGAAGAAGTTGAGATACGCTCTCTACTAACATGCCGGACTCAACGGGGGGTTTGTGCAAGCTGTTATGGAAGAGACTTATCTTCAGGAAGCTTGGTGGACGTAGGTGAGGCAGTGGGTGTCATTGCTGCTCAGTCCATTGGTGAGCCAGGAACTCAGCTTACGATGCGTACCTTCCACTTTGGTGGTACTGCTACCCATAAAGTTGAAAGTAACGCAGTTGAAAGTCGCTTCACCGGTAAGACCAAGTTCCACAATATTAGGGCAGTCAACAATCGAGAAGGTCGAAAGGTTGTCTTAAGCCGAAATGGTGAGATCCAAGTTGTGGATATGGATGGTAAGGTAAGAGATACCTACCCAATTATTTACGGTACAGTCTTATCAGTGGAGGATGGCTCAGATGTCTCAGCTGGTGATAAGCTTGGCGAATGGGACCCCTTTGCAGTTCCAATCGTTGCAGAAGTGTCCGGTAAGATTCGCTACTTCGACTTGAGAGAAGGAAAGACTCTTGAGGAGAAGGTTGATGACGTCACTTTCTTGACAAGAAAAGTAGTGACAGAGAGCAAAAGCGACCAGCTTAAGCCAGCACTCGAGATTGTGGATGAGAATGGGGACTTAGTCCAAACAGACGGTGGTAAAGGAAGTTACTCCTTGCCAGTTGGCTGTATCATTAATATCAATGAGGAAGCGGACGTTGTGCCTGGGGATATTCTTGCGAAGATCCCAAGGGAAGCGACCAAGACAAAAGATATCACCGGTGGTCTTCCTAGAGTTGCAGAGCTGTTTGAAGCAAGGAAGCCAAAAGACATTGCGGTAATGGCTGACCGTGATGGTACCATTTCCTTCGGTGAAGATACCAAAGGGAAGCGTAAGATCTTAGTCACCGACTTAAATGCTAACCAAAAAGAATACCTTATCCCTAAAGGAAAGCATTTTCTCGTCAACGAAGGTGACTATGTCCGTAAAGGTGAGGCTTTAGTCGATGGTCAACCGAATCCACATGAGATTCTAGCGGTTCTTGGAAACGTTGCTCTTGCTGAGTATTTAGTCAACGAAGTCCAGGATGTTTATCGTCTGCAGGGTGTGAAGATCAATGATAAGCACATTGAAGTCATTATCAGGCAGATGTTAAGGCGTGTGAATGTCACCGATCCTGGGGATACTCGCTTCTTGCCAACAGAAACGGCAGAGAAGTTTGACGTACTAGCGGTGAACCCTAAGATGGAAGAAGAAGGTAAGAAGCCAGCAATTTGGGAGCCAGTTTTACTTGGTATTACCAAAGCTTCACTTTCAACTGACAGCTTTATTTCTGCTGCTTCATTCCAGGAAACCACTAAGGTCCTAACGCATGCAGCGATAAATAGTAAAATTGACTATTTGCGTGGCCTTAAGGAAAACGTTACTATGGGACGGTTGATTCCAGCCGGTACGGGGGCTGCTTACTATCGCAACCTAACTGCTCAGGAAGCTCATGCGATTCCCGCTGCTACTCCAGAGCCGACAGTTGCAGAGCCAGCAGCAAGCGTTTCTTTGTAATGTCCTGGTAATGAAGAGAAATTTTCATTCTGTGCTGGTTGTTGGAAAGTGACCAGCTTTTATTTTTTAAATTAGTATTGCGTTAAACCATTCAGTCTGGTAGATATGCGGTCTACTTTGACGATAGAGAGAAGGTAGTCGATTTATGCCTACAATTAGCCAAATTATTAGGAAAGGGCGAAAGCAACAAAAGGCCAAGTCCAAGGGACCTGCCCTTCAAGCCTGCCCCCAGCGTCGCGGTGTATGTATCCGTGTTTATACAACCACTCCTAAAAAGCCGAACTCGGCACTTAGGAAAGTTGCTAGGGTCCGTTTAACAAACGGTATGGAAGTAACTTCATATATCGGTGGTGAAGGCCACAACCTTCAGGAGCACAGTGTTGTGTTGATCCGTGGAGGAAAAGTAAAAGACCTTCCTGGTGTGCGTTACCACGTGGTAAGAGGAAGTTTAGATACCCAAGGTGTAAACAACAGGAAGCAGGGACGTAGTAAATACGGAACTAAGAAGCCTAAGAAGTAATGGAGTGAGATAATGTCTCGTCGGCGCGCAGCAACGAAAAGAGTGGTCCTTCCTGACCCGCTATATAATGAAGAAATGGTAACTAAGTTTGTCAGCTGTATGATGAAGCATGGCAAGCGTTCCGCTGCTGAGAAGCAGTTTTATGGTGCACTCGACATCATCAAGAACAAAAGCATGAAGGACTTTCCTAAGTGTGAAAGTGTTCTTGATGTATTCAAGCTAGCAATTGAAAACGTTAAGCCTCTTTTGGAAGTTAAGTCCCGTCGTGTTGGTGGATCAAACTACCAGGTGCCTATCGAGGTAAGGCCAGAAAGACGTCAAGCATTAGCTTTTAGGTGGCTTGTAGAGTTTTCTCGTAAGCGTCCTGGAAAAGGAATGCGTGAAAGACTTGCTGCTGAAATCGTAGACGCTGCACAAAAGCGTGGAGCAACTGTCAAGAGGCGTGAAGACGTCCACAAGATGGCAGACGCGAACAAGGCATTTGCTCACTATCGCTGGTAATTGCTTTCCAGTCACATTTATTATGTTTAAAGTAAAACCCTCCTTTGATGCAGTCATAGGAGGGTATTTCTCGTTGTGTTAAAGCTATATGACTAAGGTTGGGAAACAGAATGAAAGAGGCAGAGTCAACAGAACGCTTGGGCTTACTTCGCAATATCGGAATTATGGCTCATATCGATGCCGGTAAGACGACAACTACAGAACGCATTTTATTTTATACAGGCAAAATCCATAAAATTGGTGAGGTCCACGAGGGTACCGCGACTATGGACTGGATGGTCCAGGAGCAGGAAAGAGGGATCACGATTACCTCAGCTGCTACCACTTGTTATTGGAACAAGCATGTCATTAATATTATAGACACCCCAGGGCATGTTGATTTCACCATTGAGGTGGAGCGATCTCTAAGGGTTTTAGATGGTGCAGTTGCCGTATTCGATGGGGTTCACGGAGTAGAGCCTCAATCAGAAACTGTATGGAGGCAGGCAGATAAGTATAAAGTGCCTCGCATTGCCTTTATTAATAAATTAGACAGGGTGGGAGCCAGCTACGAGGAGTCTATCCAATCCATAAGAGAGCGGCTAAATGCTAATCCCATTGGGGTTCAGCTTCCAATAGGTAGTGAGTCGGAGTTTGTCGGGGTTGTTAATCTTATTACCATGAAGGCTTTAATTTGGGATGAGGATAAAGCGCAAGGGGCTAACTTTCGTGAATGTCCGATTCCCGATGAAATGGTAGAGAGCGCTCAGGCTGCTAGGGAAAGCATGATCGAAGATGTGGTCGAGTTCGATGACGCTATCATGGAGCGCTTTTTGGATGGTGAGGAAATATCAATCGAAGAGATTCACACCTGTATCCGAAAGGGAACTTTAGAGTTCAAAATGGTTCCTATGCTTTGCGGGAGTGCGTTTAAAAATAAAGGGATCCAACCTTTACTGGATGCGGTTGTTTCTTACCTTCCTTCTCCACTGGAGCTAGACGATGTTGCAGGGATGAGTGTTGACGGAAAAGAAACGAAGCTCGTGAGAAAGCGTATCAAATCAGAACCCTTTTCGGCTTTGGCGTTTAAGATAGCAACCGATCCCTTTGTTGGGCATTTGTGTTACGTCAGGGTTTACTCTGGTGAGCTGAAGGTTGGCTCAGTTGTCTATAATGCAAGGCTAGGAAAAAGAGAGAGGATTCAGAAGATTCTCCATATGGAGGCTAATTCTCGTAAAGAAGTAGACTTAGCATCAGCAGGAGATATTGTGGCAGTGGTAGGCTTAAAGGCTGTGAGTACTGGGGATACACTCTGTGATCAGAAGGTCCCCATCAGCTTTGAGTCGTTAAGTTTCCCAGAGCCAGTGATCAACATTGCAGTAGAGGCAAAGAGTACTTCGGATGCGAATAAACTAACTAAGGCCCTTGAGCGTCTGTGTGCAGAAGATCCTTCGTTTCAGGTGAAAGAGGATAAAGATACTGGCCAAACTCTATTAGGAGGGATGGGAGAGCTTCACCTGGAGGTGATGGTTGACCGTCTGCTGAGAGAGTTCAATATAGCTGCGAATGTTGGTTCACCACAAGTTGCTTACCGTGAGAGTATTTCTATTCCTGTTAAAGTTGAAGAGACATTTGAACGAGAGCTTTCTGGGCAGGTAAAAAAGGCCGGAGTTACGATTAGTTTGGAGCCAAGTGAGGAGCAGGATGAGTTTGTATTTGAGAATAAGTGCTCCAAAGCTCAGTTGCCCGCAAATTTTGTGGAGAGTGTTAAGGAAGGAGTTTTTTCAGCTCTTATGTCGGGCTCCATTGCTGGGTATCCAGTCGTTGGGGTTAAGGTGATTCTGGAAGCTGCAGCTTGGGAAGAAGAGTATGCTGATGAGGTGGCTTTTCAGATAGTGGGGGCAAATGCGGCAAGAAAATGCTTGCTAAAAGGTAATCCGTTGCTGCTTGAGCCTAGTATGACTGTCGAAGTTTCTGTTCCAGAAGACTATATGTCTAATGTGATCACAGACCTTAATAGTCGGAGGGCTAAGGTTAGTAATATCGGGCAAAGGGGTCACCTCCAGGTTGTTGATGCTGTGGCTCCCTTGTCAGAAATGTTTGGTTACTCAACTCATTTACGTTCTTTATCTCAAGGTAGGGCGACCTATACGATGAAGTTTTTCAGGTATGAGCAAGTTTCCGCGGAGACTTTGGCTCGTTTTAAGGGAGTTTAGCTGTACTAAGCCTTGAGCTCCCCTGACCGCTTTCGCTTCGCTTCAGCGTGGGGATGACAATGCTTGGTTTCGCTTCGCTTCAGCGTGGGGATGACTGTGCTTGGTTTCGCTTCGCTTCAACGTGATGGTGGCAATGCTTGGTTTCGCTTCGCTTCAGCGAAGGGGTGAGGGTAGTTGTTTTTTGTTTCTCAGCAAGGTTATTAGTGGCTAACCTGCTTCGAGCGCAATTTTGATAACTAGAACCACGTGTCACATACTGCAGTGTGGTAAATCTATATAATCTTGTAGGGGAATTTTTATCAGGAAGTGGTAGGGATGTCCAGATTCGAACTGGAGACCTCTACGATGTCAACGTAGCGCTCTAACCAACTGAGCTACACCCCTGAACTATTCGAGTGACTGAATCTAGCTGGACACAGTGAAGCTGTCAAGAGAGAAATAGTCCGAATGCTGGAAGTGGGTCTGTTACGCATCTGCAAATAGCGTATCTAGATAGTCTTTAGGGCTAAACTCCCGTAAATCAGCGGCTTTTTCGCCAACTCCGATATAGCGGATTGGGTGTTTAAACTGGTCCGATATCCCAATAATAACACCGCCCTTAGCAGTGCCGTCAAGCTTGGTAACGATGATGCCAGTTAGCTTGGCAACATCATCAAATGCTTTAACCTGCTGAAAGGCATTTTGTCCAGTCGTTGCATCGATAACAAGCCAAGTTTCGTGAGGTGCTTCGGGCAAGTCTTTGCCGATAACCCGTTTGATTTTGTTAAGCTCTTGCATCAGGTCGTTTTTACTGTGTAGCCGCCCTGCAGTATCAATGATAAGTACATCTGATTTCCTAGCAATAGCGGCCTTAACCCCATCATAAGCTACAGCTGCTGGATCACTACCTTGCTGATGGGCAATTACTTTGGTGCCTAATCGCTCTCCCCAGACCTTTAACTGATCAATGGCTGCAGCTCTGAAAGTGTCAGCTGCACAAAGTAGTACGGTTTTATCCTGGGACATGAAGTGTGCTGCTAATTTACCGATGCTTGTGGTCTTCCCAACCCCATTAACCCCTACCACTAGGATGACTTGAGGCCCAGAGCTTGGATTGTTTAGAGGTTGGTTGGTCGTGCTCATGATGTTGTGGGCTGCTTGATGAAGCTCAGACTTTACTTCTTCCCAACTACTGTTTTTTCCTTTTAATGAGTTATTTACGTGCTCGACAAGTTTGTCTGCAGTAGCAACTCCAATGTCAGATCGAAATAGGGTTTCGTGAAGGCTCTCTAGAGTTGCGTCATCAATTTTCTTTCCTTGAAAAAGGCTCGACATTCCACTTTGAAGAGAGTTTCTTGTTTTACTGAGGCCTTGGTGGAGCTTGCTTAACCAGGAAGCATTATCGGTAGCCTTGATTTCTGTAATTGCAGCTGCTTCAGTCAGTGATACCGCAGCAGAGTCTTCGGTTTTTGCCTGCGACCGGTCAAGGCTGGGTTTGGCCTTTTCAGACTCTGGCTCTGTTTTTTGAACCAGCAAATTGTTTAGCAGTACCAATCCTGTGAATATTAATAAGCCTGCCAGAATTCCATAAAAATAAGGATCATCAATGGCGGTTATTAATTGGTCGTACCAAACTGATGCTTGCTGATTTTCCATAATCGGTTGATATCCTATGGTGTTTAGTTTTTCCTTGTGAGTGCTTGGCTTACTTATAGGGCACCCAGGGAAATTGATGATAGCTATCGGTGTCATCAGCTCTAGCTTAAAATCATAATACAAGACGGAAGACCTTAGCTTCGTATATTCACTAAAGATCGTTTGCCTTGATAAGCTAGTTGGAAGACTCTTGCCTAGTGAGTGTTCTACCTCTCAGGTGGCTCACATGCTGTAAGTATATGTTATAGATTTTGCTTGTAAAGGAGCAACGGCTGTTAGATGGAACGTTTTATCTTTTCTATGTCTAAGCGCTTTAGTATCTTTTGTTTATTCGCCAGCATAAGTGTTTTACTTCCGCTGTCAAACCCCGGCTTTGGCCAAGAGCTCGGTGAGGGTTTTGGCTCGCAATTTCATCCGTGGGAGCGCTATGTACAGGATTTCCGCAAAGATCATAACTTTGCGTTTTTTGTCGGAAGAGCGGAGGGCATTTGGAAAGTTAGGGACTTTGGAGGCATTTCAGGAGAAACGTACACAATGACTGGTTTAGTCCTAAAAATACAGTACAGCTATCATATTCCCATATGGCAGAGACTGGGCTATTTTCTTGGGTCTACTGTAGGTTATTACTTCGAATCGACTAAATCAGCAGCTTTTAAACCAACCCACTCCCTGCATTTGCCAGGATTATTGGCTGGTATTGTTTATGACTTTTCTCCATCTATGCGGGTACTTTTTGGGCTCGACACCTACTTAGAACGTCTGGAGGGAATGAGAGAGCGAAGTTTGGTGGTAGACCGGCAGCTTGATGCTACGATGTTAACCCTTGTCGATGTCGGGCTTATGTTTGATTACTTTTTTGGCTTGAATGTTGCCTCTCGACTCGAGATGCATGAACGTAAAGTCATCTATAACCCAATGGATAAATCTGAAGGGAAAGTTGAATCTGCAAAGTTTGAAAAGGAAGACTGGTGGGTGGGCTTAGGGCTAGTTTATCATATTTTATAAGTAATAAGGGTGCTCTATGTCTATCTTTCGTTTGAGTGTTTTGATCTTGATGATGCTTTGCTCGGAACACCTGCTTGCTCGTAAGCCGATTGAAGCGAATATGCAGCTGGTGGAAAGCAATAAGGCTACAGTACCAAGCTGGATAAGCCTGAACTTGGAAAAAATTTATTGGTTGGAGGAAAGGCTTGAGTTCGTCTTTGCTAGGAATGGCCTAAGTAATCTGTCCTTGGGAATCAAACAGACTCAGCTCAACACCTTTCACAGTTTTGCAAGAACCTTAAGTTTGAATCTGTTTTACAAGCTATTGGATCAAAGGAATACCTTGTCAAATGCAGAAAAAAAGGTATTAAAGAAGCTTCTTGTGAGCCAGGTCGACAAAATAAGCTACCCAAATTTTAAGATTGCCGATATTTATTACCGGAAATGGAAGTCGCAAGAACCTGGGAAGGCGGATTCAATAGATGTATATTGCTTGGCATATTTAAGCTTTGAAGCATGGCAGGAGCTTAAAAAATCCCTCGCTGCAGAGCTTGACAGGCACTCCAATGAGAGAATTAGGCAGCTCGAAAGCAGCCTTTAAGGGTGACGTTGAATTTCTCAAAGCCCTGTAAGGTGGAAATTAATGACCTACTTTTAAAGCCTTATGAATTTAGAGGATTTGAATTAGGTTGCATGATTTAGATAAGGTTTCATGTGCAGTTTGGTGAAGACTCACTTCATGAGTATTTAAAAACAAGATTCTTTGTCCCTGCTTGGTGGGTCAATGCTTTTGATTCGATGTTTCAAGCTGAATATGCAACTCGGTCCTGGCAACAAATTCCTATGCTGGGAGTTGGTCCAGCCTATGACCTCCAGGAGCTTTACTTATTCCCCCTCGTCATTTCACATATTCAAAGGGGCATTCTGGACCCGAAGTCGACTGAAAAGGTTAAGTTGGACCTTGCTAAAATAGAGAAAGAAGCGGGAATCCACCTCTCAAGTCGAAAAAAGTATTTGAAACAGCTTTTAGCATCCTTAGGTAGTATCAAATTATACCATAAATGTTCCTTCGGTTTTGATGTACAAAGCCTTTTTTGTTCTGAATCGTGGTTGAGCAACGGTGAGGGGATGGACTTAGCTCTCGGTTTAAACTCAGCTGCTGGGGAATTGTTTACAGGTTTTATCAGTGCTTATAAAGAGGCGAAAAGGAGTCTTGAGAGGCGATTTAGGTTACGGCACATTGTGGGTGATAAGCCTCCTTTAGTCGTGTGGCGCTCTCTTTGGCATGAAGCACAGGGATCTGAGCAGCTCGTGTTGCTTCGGATGGAGCAAGCTGTCCAATGGTTGTTTAAATGCTTGAATCTAGATGGAGTTTTTGGTGAATCATTTCAAAATCTATTCCATGGGATTAGGGACCAAGCCAATCAAGGACAACCTTATTCTCTGACAAAAATGGTCTCGATCACGCATCGTTTAAGCAAAAAACTTGCAGAGCATGGGTCCCTTTCCAAGCCTATAGAAGGTGACTACTTAGCCTTTGATGAGCGAGAGCCTCTTCTTCAGCTGTTGTGGAAAGTGAGTTCGAGCCACTTTCAGGCAGATGACTTTAGGGCTTTCGGGAAGGCTTGTTTCGACAAGTTCGAAAGGGATGAAAGTTTTTTATCAGACATCCACGGAACTCTTTTAGGCCTAGCAGGGGGTCGTGAGCTTAAAGCAGACATTAAAAAACATTACGAGAAAATACTAGGAAGCCAAAACCTACTGCATCAGTCGACCAAAGAAGACAGGCGGGGGCACCTATTGATCGATCAAAATGTGATCTTGCCTTTAGTAGGGCTTTATTGGGAATGGGTCGTTAGGAAAGATGAAAAGCACCCTTTACAGCTGCCTGACGAACTTAGGCATACAGAGTTGCTAGGAGATCTCCCCGACCTTAGTGTGGATCAGGCAAAGCATACTGAGCATTTTTGGCGTTTTTGCTCACAAATTTCAGAAAAAGATCTATATAAAGAAGTTATAAACAAGACCCCCGGAGGAAGTCTGACTAGCCTTGAGAGTGCAGCAATGCTCGACAAGATAGCTCTGAGAGAGTTAACACCACTCAAGGTGCAACCCATAAAAACGGGTGATATGGTCAAGAGTGAGATAAAAAGCGAGAAAAAGGTTAAATTGAGCAGTAGTCCAAAAGTGACGGAGTCTGGTGCTCAAACCTCTAAAACCAGCTCAATCCCTACAAAAAAGTATGAAAAGAGAGCAGGTGTTGATCTAGCATCGGCTAAGGAAGATGTGGTCGAAGTGCTGAACCGGATGAAAAAAAACTCCAGGGAAAACTATCTAAAGCTAACAAAGCTATACCTAGAATCCCTTGATCAAGGTGCGCGGCAGCTAATTTTGGAGATTAAAAATAGGATGCAGCCCCAAGTTTTTGAACAACACATCCAACATAGATTAGTGCGGTTTATGATTGAACGCCCGTTTGTCTGGCAAAATTTAAGTAATTCTTGATACTCTCTGAGGGGAAACCGTGCAAAATATGTTATCGCCAGTACTCATTAGAGCTATGATCATACTAAGAACTAAATTACCAATTAGCATTTTTTTTAGTTATGATATCAGAAGCTTTTGATTTATCAAAAAAAGCTTTTGGGTGCAAAAAGCTGTATCCATAAAGTTATTCGAGATTTTGATCCTTGACGTAGAAAAAAAATGTCTTGTAGTATTGAAACGTTTAAAGCTTTATTTATAGGCTTGATTTTTTATTGAGCTAATCTTACTTTTAAGGTAGAGCTAATTTTTACTTATTGAACAACTAGCAGGAGTATTGTTAATGGCTAAGAAGAAAAAGAAAGCAACAAAATCTAAGGCAAAGGCTATCACTACTAGAGGCAAGACTAAAACTAAGGCCAAAGCTAAAGCCAAAAAAGTAACTAAAAAAGCTACTACCAAAAAGACGACTACCAAAAAAACTGTAAGCAAAAAAGCAACAAAGGCTACAGCTAAAGTTCAAACAACTCAGCCGATATCAAAAGTTGCTCAAAAAGTCAAAAAAGCAAGAACCAAAAGCGATATTTTTGGAATTTTAGCTGAAACTTGTGGATTGTCTAAAAAAGAAATCGTCCAGGTGTTTGATAACCTTAACGAGCTTATCAACATTGACTTGGGTAAAAAAGGCCCTGGAGTCTTCAATTTTCCTGGTCTCATGAAAATTGTTCGAGTTACTAAGCCAGCAACCAAAGCTCGTAAAGGTATCAACCCTTTCACTAAGGAGCCAATGGTATTCAAGGCTAAGCCAGCTCGCAACGTTGTTAAGGTTAGAGCTCTTAAAAGCCTTAAGGAAATGGTACAAAAGTAATCCTGAATGCCTCCTGGCAATTTGGGAGTCTTCTCTGCACTTTCTCTCCTGCCTCTATTTAATGTTTCAGTTCTACAGTTCCTTAGGGTCTAGTGCATCTCTCAACGCATCCCCTATATAATTGAAAGATAGGACAAGCAACATAATCAGTAGCCCTGGAATCACACTTAAGTGCGGAGCTTCGGTCAATACCGTTCTCCCCTGGTTTAGCAGGCTCCCCCAGCTTGGGCTTTGTCCAAGGACTCCCAAGCCCAAAAAACTTAGGCTAGCTTCTATTAAGATGACACTGGACAAGGAAAAGCTTGCAGCAATCACAATGGGCGGGATTATATTAGGTAGGATGTGTTTAGCGATTGTTCTAATAGAAGTAGCACCCAAAGCAATGTTGGCAGTGATGTACTCCCTCTCCCTTAACGAAAGCACCTGAGCTCTGACAATTCTTGCAAATCCAGTCCAACCTGTCAGTGAAATGGAAATTATCATAGTCAGAATGCTTGGGGTAAGAATTGAAGCTATAGTCATGGTCAAGAGAATGCCGGGAAAAGCCATAACAATATCTATAATCATAGATAGGCACTTATCGAAAAACCCCCTGAAATAAGCTGCAAGAAGGCCTATGATGGTTCCTAGGGAGCTTGTAATCATTACGGTCACAAAAGAAACAATAAGGGAAATGCGGGCTCCGATGAAGCATGCACGCAAAACATCTCGCCCGTAAAGGTCGCATCCAAACGGGTGCTCGAAGCTCGGAGGAGCCAAACGTAGAGGGAGGCTTACATCATCCTCGAAAGGAAGGATAATAGGGCCGATCAAGGCTACAACGATTAGGCCCGTCAATAGCAGTGACCCTAGGATAAATGTGGGTGAACTAAAAAGCCTACGGTATAGAGAGGTAAACTGCTTAGACTTCATGGTAGGTACCTGTAACCTTAATTCGAGGGTCTATGACTGCGTACAATATGTCTGTTAGCAAATTTATGCATAGATAGGAGATTGAAAATACCAGAACGCAGCCTTGGATGAGTGGGTAGTCTCGGTTACCCAGTGACTCTAACATCAATGTTCCTAGGCCAGGCCAGTCAAAAACCTTCTCAGTTATGACGGACCCAGTCAGTAGGGCCCCAAACTGCAGGCCCAATACTGAGGTTATGGGGAGTGATGCATTTCTTAAAGCGTGTTTCATGATAACCCATTTTTCGCTGATTCCCTTGCTTCTTGCTGTTCGAATATAGTCTTCTTTTAAGACCTCTAGCATTGAGTTTCTGGTCATGCGAGCCAGAATTGCAGCTAAAGAAGTACCGATGGTGATACTAGGAAGTATGAAACTAGTGAAGCCAATGTTTTCAGATACCGGAAGTAGGCCTAGCTTAAGAGAGAAGAATAGGATCAGCATCGGTCCTAACCAAAAATTGGGCATGGCTACCGCTACGAGAGCACAGGCCATACTAATCATATCAAAAGCATGACCTTTTTTAAGTGCCGCTAAGATACCTAAAGGAAGACTAAGCAGCATAGCTATCATTACCGATACCACTGCTAGCTCTACCGTTGGAGCCACTCGTTCTCCAATGAGTTCAAGCACCGGCTCTTGATATATGAGGGAGTTCTGTAAATCGCCGCTTAAAACTCCACCTATGTACCTTGCACATTGTCGCCACCAGGGAAGGTGCAAACCAAGTGTTTCCTGCATTAGATTTTTTTCTTCAATGGTGGCAAACTCACCCAAAAGAACGTCGATTGGATCTCCGGGGATTAGGTGTGTCATTAAAGAAACAAGGATGATGACTCCTAGGCTTACCGGAATTGCTAGGCAGATGCGCTTTATAATAAACTCTGACATGGTATTCTCTTGACAGCTCCTTGGAGATTTAATAGGGAATCACAACAGTGGCTCATGCTGCAATTCATGGTTTTTCATCTTAAAGGATAAAAAAACTTATGAAAACTTGTAAGAAGCCGATAATACTATTGCAGCTATTCTGATGCTAGCTGTGAGGTAACTCCAAATAAATATTCTACCCACTATTCATGTGTGATCAGAACGCTATATTTTGGTAGAAACGGATGCCTT
>JABSRF010000020.1 GCA_013215275.1 Oligoflexales bacterium
GTGTCATAATTGTTGAATAAATTGAACCGTGCACCATCATCTTTTAGAAACATTAGAGTAGAAAAATCACATATGCCCCCAAGGAGCCAATGATCCTTAGAATTGTAAGCCTTGATCGCAGTGCCATACCATTGAGCTGCAAGGAGGGTTGATAGGACCCAATGCTTCCAATTAAGGAAACTATCTTGAACGTATTTGAAAACCATCTGCCTTGGTTGATTAATGGCAATTAACCCAGGTTGGTCAGCTGTTAGCAAGCTTTCCGTTTCAATAATGGTTAATGACTCATATGGGTAAGAGCCGAACCATCTTTGGTGAGATTTTAGGGCTTCATAGATCGTCCGAACCAGGCTGTCTTTAATGGGGCTACGAAAATATAGGTGAACGTCTATATTATGAATTCGGTCGTGGCGCTCATATAGTTCCTCACTGTTTGTGAGTACTAAGGGAAAGCTATCCGTGTTAAATGAATAACTCAGGTACTTTTCTTTTGCAGGGGAATTTTGGTCACTCTTCATTAAACCTGGACCTAGAGTGCTCCATGGACTTTGGTTTTTAATTGCAAGCTTAATGAGCATTGTTTCAAGGTGCTGTAGCGGATTGTTTGCAAGTAATTGGGGGTCGCAAGTCTTTAATGGAAGAGGGTAAAACCCAGAGAACAAAATATCATTTCCAGCACTTATCCGTTGACTTGTAAAATTAAACTGAATGGGCCTACCATCCTGAAGTGCTACTTTTATGAGTGATGGACTCATAAACGATGCCTGTTGTTGGTCTAAATCATAGATTTCAGTCCTAGGATTGATGATAGGATCACCAGAGCCTTTTCTTAGGTATGCTTCCAAGTGCTTTAGGGGCTCATATGGAGCCTGCTCTCTGTTATCAAGATAAGGTAAATAAAAGCATTTTTCTGATCCAGCTTGTGAAAAATAACGAGCTGTTCCAGATATGGTGAACTCTTGTCCCTGATTAAGGATGCTTACTTGTAAATTAAGGTGCTTAGATGAGGAAGGCATGCTTCTAGCTGGGGTTGCTAGTGATGTTAGTAGGAGGAGTGCTCCTAATAAATTTGCGCTATGCAATCAATTCCTCGCATATTTCCATGGTTCATCGGGGAAGAATTTTTTGTTTTCTATCGCATATTCCTTTAACAGGGTAGCAGGTTGAAAACGCTTTCCATACTTCTCTGTCAGCCGATTGAGAACCTCGACCACATGGTGGGCTCCTAAAAAATCTACATATTTAAATGGGCCGCCCCAAAATGGAGGGAAACCTAGCCCATAGACAGCTCCGATGTCTCCGTCGGAGGCTTTTGCAAGAATATGCTCTTCTAAACATGATACTGATTCATTAACAAAAATCATCAAACATCTTTCGATGATTTCATCGTTTTCATGAGGTTTTGTGTTTGAAGTGTCTTGTTGACAAAGCTTATAAATGTCTGGATCCACTCCAGTTCTTTCATCGTCTTGGTATAAGTAAAAGCCCTTTTTGTTTTTTCTTCCTAACCTGCCAGAGTGACTTATCCTTTCTAAAATATCCATGCCCATAAGTACCTGATCGAATCCAGCTCCCACAGTTTTCAGAACATGGAGAGTGACATCGATGCCAATTTCGTCAATCAAAGCCAGTGGTCCATTTGGGAAGCCGAAGTCTGTTACCGCTTTATCGATGGTTTCGACGCTGCTTCCTTCGCTCAATATTTTTAAGGCTTCTGCCAGAAAGTATGCAAGGGTTCTTGTTGTGTAAAATCCCGGGCTATCTTTAACAACAATGACATGTTTACCAAGTTCCTGGCCTAATTTTATCACCCTAGCAGTAGCCCAGTCTGCTGTCTCTTCGGTCACAATGACCTCTAATAAGGGCATTTTTTCCACTGGTGCAAAGAAGTGCATGCCGATGACACGCTCAGGTCGCTGGGCAACTTTTGCTATCTTTTTTATTGGAATAGCCGATGTATTGCTCGCAAAAATCCAATCTTCACTGACATCTTTTTCTAATTCAATTAGAGTTTTTTGTTTCAACTCGAGGTCTTCAAAGACAGCTTCGATGACCAAATCACAGTTTTGGTAGCCATGACTTTCGAGGCCTGGCGAAATGTGGGCCATTTTCTTTTGCAACTCGAAGGTTTGCATTTTTCGGCGATCAACTTTTTTTGAAAAGTAGCTTCTTGCAAATTTCAGGGCTCTCCCAATGGCGTCTTTGCTAGGGTCTGCAATACAAACCCGTAGATCAATGTCCGCACAAATGGTGCAAATTCCTGTTCCCATTTGTCCTGCACCCACGACTCCAACGCATTTTAAGCCTTGATCCGCAAAGCGCTCTTGGTCAGCATTCTTAAACTGCTTGATCCCGGTGTTTTCTTCTGAGTTTATGAGGTGAAGCAGTCCTTGGCTTTGTCTTGTTAACAATAATTCGCCAAAAAGCTTAGATGCAAGGGCTCCTGCATCTTTGGGAGAGATTTCGTAGCCGTCAAAGACGGCCTCCAAAGCTTTGTAGGAGGCAGGGTAGAATCCTTTCGTCTTTTCATCAACGATGTCTCTCGTCTTCTTGTACATGACTTTGCGGCCGATCGGGTTTCCCTCAATAGCCCATTTAGGCAGGTCTTTGCTCAAGGTGCTAGAGCTGCCTATTCCGGGCCCCCTCCTTTTACGTGGTTTTTGCGCGTATTGACCTGCATAGTGGTGTAAGAGGGTTGGGGGAACACAAGCATCGATTAAACTACTCTTGAGAGCCTTTTTTCCAGAAACTTTTCTTCCTGTTAGGATCATATCTAATGCAGCTTGCAGGCCGATGACTTGAGGTAATCTGTGTGTGCCTCCACCTCCAGGGATTAAACCAAGGCTAATTTCTGGAAAGCCAAGTTGAGTTAGAGGCTCGTTAGTACAAATCCTCCATGAACATGCCAGGGCTATGTCGAGACCGCAGCCTAGGCAAGCTCCCCTTATGGCAGCGACCGTGGGTATGGACAGGTTTGAAATCTTGTCGCATATTTTTTGGAAGCCTTGAACAAAGGAGGCGGCATCTTTTGAATTTTCAATTTGATTAAGCTCAGTAATGGTATAGCCAGAAATAAAGTCTTGCTTACTGCTGGTGAAAATAAGTCCCGTTATTTCGCTATCTTTAGCAATATAGTCAAGCTCTTCGCTTAGAGACTTTAAGAATGCCTTATCAATCGTGTTGCTATCATGCTTAGGCTTGCAAAAGCTTAGGGTAACGATATTGTTCTTATCTTTACTTCTTGAAATGTATTCGTCCATATGTCCAAGACCATTGGTAAAAAATTAAGAGATTCTTTCCACTAGGATTGAGGCTGCCATAGCGCCTGCGGCACAAACTGATACGATCCCCAACGACAGGTCACTACGCTTAAGTTCATTAGCTATGGTACTCATTAGCCGAACTCCGGTAGCTCCAAAAGGGTGGCCAATTGCGATGGAGCCCCCATTCACATTTAGCTTATCTTCTGGAAATGAGCCGAAAGACCTTGATATTCCAAACGTACGTTCACAGAATTCCTTACTTTCCATAGACCTTATGCAACTCAGAATTTGTGCAGAAAAAGCCTCATGCACCTCAAAACGGTCTATGTCAGAAAGCTCAAGAGAGTTTCTTAAAAGCAGCCTCGGAATCGTGATTGCAGGACCAATTAAGAGTTGCTGGTTTGGGTCAACGGCCACCACATCATAATCTAAGATTCTAAGCTTGGGGTTCATGGATTCAGCAAAAGCGCGTTTTTCATCTGCGATGAGACACACTGAAGCTCCGTCCGTTAGGCTTGAAGCATTCCCGATGGTGACGGTTCCGTAACGTTTATCAAATATAGGCTTAAGGTTAGAAAACTGTTCAATTGTCTGCCCAGGCCTCACTGCATTATCTTGGTCGATGTATTGATCGTAGTTGGGAGGAGCCCAAATCGGAATAATCTCATCTGCGAACCTGCCGCTTTTCTGAGCTGCTTCAGCCTTTTGATGTGATGCCAACGCATAAGTATCCTGCTCTTTGCGGTCCAGTTTGTTGGTTTGGGCCATAATTTCAGCGTGATCGCCCATACTTAAGCCAGTGAGGGGTTCGGTTAATTCAGGCTGTTTGGGAAACCATGCTTTTGCACGAAAATGCTTAATGATATTGAGTTTTGACGTGGCTGACTTAGCCTTAGATAGCTTTACCAAAAACTTCCTGGCTTCACGTGAATAAACGATCGGGACATCACTAAGACACTCGACACCGCCTGCCAAAATAAAGCTGGGTTGGCCGCCACGAATCGTCTGGCTGGCATTTATGATGCATTGGAGGCTCGAAGCACAGGTCCTATTGATGGTATATCCGTTTATCTTACTGGGGAGGCCTAAGTTAAGGATGGTGTCACGGGCAATATTTGGGTTCTTTGTTTGCGGTACCACTGCACCAGCAATCATTTCATCTACCAAATCATAATTCAGGCCAATTTTTCTCAATAAGCCATCGGTGACACGGCTGTATAGCTCCAAGGCGTCGCAGTCTTCAAATACTCCATAAGACTTAACGAAAGCACTTCTCACCCCATCGACAAAGACAGGTTTTCCGTTTCCTTCAAAGGAGGAGGGTTGGTAGTTTGTTTTCATGGCTAAGGTCTTTATGAGTGATTTCTGTTTCTGATTCGGGCCATTTTAATGACAATCATTTTAAGCAATTCGATTTTTGCAAATAAATCCGTTTTTTGATGGTACTATCATTGGACTCAGGCCTCATTAGCACTGATGGTATCGAATTCTCACATTAATTTGAACATTTTATATATTTGGCGGAAAATTGTCTGGCTAATAGTAGCTTATGAAAGGAGCCTTCGAGGCTGAGACCACTCAATTAAGATGGAATTGATGACAGAGAGGGTCTGATCATAGTAGTATTTTGCTTCAGAGAGAAGCTCGTGCTTGGCACCTCTTATGACGGTCAACTCGCATACATTGTCGGGGTGCTGTGTCCTTAGTTTTTTCACCCATGTGTGAATATACTTAATATCAACAACGGTCTCCCGATCTCCCACCATGATATGGACCGGAACCTTAAAGCCTTTGATCTGTTCCCCCTGATGAACGGTCTCCAATGCAATAAAGGCAGCTTGAACCCATGCGTAAGTAACGCTCTTTGCGGGATAGGGGGATGCTTTCATACGATTAAAGCGCAAACGGCTATGGGTTTTTTGGTTCGTGAAAAACTCTTCTTTCTTCAGTGCACCCTTGTGACGAACATAACGGTCTCCAAGGCCTAAGCTCACGAGAGCTTCTGCTAGTGGCCTAGAAACAAAATGTGGGAGTGGTTTCTCAGGCATTCCGAGAAATGGTGCTGACAATAATAGATAATCTGGTTGAAATGCTTGCTTAATGATGCCGTAAACACTGATTAAACCACCCATGGAATGACCAAGGATAATGAAAGGAAGATTACTTGGATTGGCACTTTTTAGAACTAAGCGAGCATCATTAATGTAAGAATCGAATGATTCACAGTGAGAGGTTTGTCCGTCCGAGGCTCCTTGCCCCCGATGATCCCAGGTGATCAACCCACAGTCGGGAGGGAGGTTTAAATCTTCGACAATATAACTATATTTTTCTATGAATTCGTTGCGTCCATTGATGAGCACTAAGAATCTATTGATCCGCTCTGTTGGTTTGAAAACTGCATACCGAATTCTGACCTTATCGATTTCTATATGGTGGACACTCCAGGCCTTGCTTAGCTGCGGAGTCAATAGGTTATGCATCTCTATTTTCCTTGTTTAAGAGAAACTCTTTAAGCCGGGTGGGCTTGTTGGTACAAAGGCCATTTACCTTGAAATGAAGCATCTTACTCCACAGTTTGTCAGGGTTTGGTCCATCCTCACCTTTCATAGGCACCCAAGGGTACACGAGCAGATCCTTACGTTTTAGTTTATTTACAACCTTCGAACTTAAGAGGCTAGCTTCGGGATGAAATACATTGGTATCACAGTTTTTTAAAAACCAGTTAGGGTTAAAGAAATAGAGCGGGTGGGAGTGTAAGGTGTCATACCCCCACAGCACAGCTCTCTTTAGATGGGGAAAGTTTTTTTTCAGATGTAAGAGAGGCTTTTCTGCAAAGGAAGAGATAATGATCTGATCTTTGTTTGGAGATTTAGAGACCATTTCCCCAACAATATCTCCAATCATACCTTTACTACCTTTTAACTCTGCATTGATTTCAATCTTTGGAGCAAGTTGCTCCAAAATGTCTGAAAATAGAGGAATAGGTTCGCCGTTTTTAAGCCTTATATCCCTTATTTCGTCATATCTTAAATTGGCAATGATACCCTTTTGGGTACAGGTCCTATTTAATGAATAATCATGGATGACTATGGGCACATGATCTTTCGTGAGCTGTACGTCTAGTTCGATTCGACTACAGCCTATTTCAATGGCCTTTGCAAAGGCTGACCAGCTGTTTTCAAGAGCATCTTCAGTTGCACCTCTGTGGGCAATGATCATCATGAAATTAGCCTTTTGGAATTGTCTAGGGTTGAGGTAATATCTTTACTTTTCTGATACCATAGAATTATAGACGCATACTGACCTTTTAACATAGGTTCCTAGAAACATCTATTTTAATATAATTCACGAGGTAAATTTGCTGTTGAAACGCTACACAAATTGTGCATTTTTTATAATCTGTCTTGCGAGTTTAGCCTCTGTAGGCTTTGGAAAGCCGAGACGTTTTTTAGTCACCCTACCAGTGCTTGCGGTGGGCAGTGAGAGTAACCTTGAGCTTGATCTGAATCTAGGGGGTGATGCTAGCCTAGCAGTTTATTGGAGCCTGCTTGCAAAAAGCGAGAGGCTGACCCAATCTGAAATTGAATCAGAACCTGGGAGCTCTATGATGCTCGAAGGTCAAGAGTTTGGGTTTGTTTTCCAGAGGTTTAGTTCTGGAATAGATATGTCTGGTTTTCACTGGGGTATTGGAGCAGGCTACCGAAGCATTCTAGCACAGTGGAATAAACCGAAGAGCGAAGCTAGCTCGCCTTACCTAACGGCAGAAGATGAAGAAAACTCCTATCATGAATTTGACCTAGCAGGAGCAATACTGAGCGCACGTTTTGGATACCGATATGTTGCGGAATCTGTTGGCTTCGTTGCAGGAATTTATCTCAAAGCTAGGCATTTTCAAAGTAGGGTAACAGATAAAAATAATGAAACCCAAAATGAGCAGCCACTGTATGAGTCACCCTTAGATTTGGAAGATGAAATAAAAGTAAAGAGAAGGTTAATGACAACGGTATTGCCAACCTTGGAGCTTGGTTGGGCTTTTTAAACTGGCTGGTGATATTATGGCTCGAGGCTATCGTAAGCAACGACAATACTTGACCCAGGTTCAGGGATTGCATCACTGTTGAACTTGAGAGAGTTGTTACCGTCGATAAAGGTCCAATGCTCATACTCACTGTCATTAACAAATACTTTGATTGAAGACTCAATCGGTGACTTCATAAGATTAATCTGAGATATCTGTGCATTCAGGTCTTGTCCCATCTGGCTCAGAGAATCTGCCCAGTTTGAATCGCAAATACTCTGCACAATGCCCCCTGTTTTATTTGCTGCATCAATAAAAGCAGTGCCTTCTTCTGTGGGACAAGAATGGGGAGAGGTGCATAGATCACCATTTTCCTGTCGCGTTCCCGTAATGGTGGATATGGAAAAGTTTCCTTTTCCTTTAACTGAGTTTAGATAATCGATAAGGTTATCATTGGTATAGGAAAAACTCGTCCATCCTTCTGCTGTCGGATTAAAGCCAAGGCTTGGATCGAATTGATTAAGCCCTATCCCTTCGTCTTCTTCGTCACTTACGATAACAACGGAAAGGTAGGCGTCATCTCTGATGAGGTTTTCGTTTTCACCGCTCAAAACTTTTTCCACAGCCATTGAGGTTGCTCTAAGCCCATGCTCGAAATTAGAACCGTTTGTTCCGACATTGGTATAATCATTAAACTTTGCAATTAAATCAGGGTCATTTGCATGTAAGACCTTACGTCCATCTTCCCCAACGAAAGACCCTCTCAATTGTGTAGACGCGTCACCTCCGAAAATGAAGGGGCAGGCCCGCTCAGACAAAGGAGGTAAGGTTGCTGGGTCTAGGTTTAAATCTAAGTAATCGATCCCACGACAAATATCCGTGGTGGTTACCGAGGTTTGAAACTCTTGGTTTGAGCCCGCTAGAGCCGTGATAAACGAAGAAAAATTCTGACCAAGGTAGGTCTGCTCCTCGGACATTGATAATGAGCTATCAATAACCCACAGAATGTCGACTCTGGTTTCGACTGGTTGTAGCATCACTAAGACCTGAGAGTAGACGGTTTGTCCATCCGCATCAGTGCTTGTTCCCACGGTGCCTTCTCCCAGTATGTCTGGGTTCAGGTTATCTAGGTCTATTTCAATCAGTTCGGTTTCTTCGGTGTCGCTCGCACCTTCACCTTGCTCGGATGATGGCTTTTGTTTTACCAGCACAATGACCCGATCGTCCTCACCATCACCTTCAGCCGGTTCAAAGCCATTTAAAACCTGCTCGGGATCTAGGCTGGCATCAGCCCCTTGCACCACTTCGAGATCCTCTTCCTCTACAGTCTCGATCTCTTCCTTCTCTACCAAGGTTGCCTTAATTCCTGGAGCTATATCTTGAAACTGGGGGTTGGATTCGACCCCACAGGAAGACATCAATAGATAAGAGGTGATTAAGATCAGCCCCAAAATAAGGCGCGCAACTCTTTTGTCACATACCTGTGACAAACCCGAAAAGAACATAGCTGATTCCTCCAATTCGTATGTTTCCGGCAGACTATCTTAACCTGCCTCATTTGAATGGGCCGGTGGAGCTATGCCTGACTTTAAAAAAAAACAAAAATTCATAATTTATCCAAAAAAACTAGATATTAGATAAAAAACATGCTTCAGTTTTCCAAATCTTACGAATAGTACATCTTTAATTTGCGGGGCTTAATGAGTGCCAAGTATTTGAAAATCGCAATACAATTTCGGGGTGGCCTTTCACAATAATTAATTGTTAATCTTGTAACACGACTCCTTTCAATAAGGATTTATATGCGGATAGCGATTGATGCTAGGATGATGCGGCCTGGTTCTATGCACGGCATTGCCCGTTATGTTCACCATCTTTTGGAGTGCTTTCAAGGACTAGGGCGGAGCCATGAGTTTTTTATCCTTGTGAATAGGAACAACCCACTGATGCAAATTCGGTGGCCAAGTCATATGCATCTTGTCAACATGCGTTCAAAGTGGATTAGTTTTGGGGAGCAGTGGGAATTACCTTGGTTGCTGAAAAAATTGAAGGTCGACCTCTTCCATGCTCCTTCTTTCGTCGCTCCAATATTCTGTCCTAGCCCGATGCTGATGACGATTCATGATCTCAATCATTTAGTTCTCCCGCAGTTTTACACCCCTTTGCATTTGTTCTACTATCACACATTTGTAAAAAGCTGTATTGAACGGTCTCGGTATATTCTAACGGTCTCGAATTTTTCCAAAGCTGAAATAGTGCGTAACCTTTCGGTTGAGCCTAATAAAGTCTTCGTGACTTATAATGGGGTCTCGGGGCGCTATAATTTGGTCAAAGACGAAAAATGGGTAGATTACATTCGTGATATTTATGAATTACCTAAGGAATTTATCTTTTGCCTGACCAATAATAAGCCGCATAAGAATGTTCATCAATTAGTGCGCGCTTACTGTTTTTCGAATGTGAAGCTACCTTTGGTCTTAGCGAGTGAGTGTGACCCCCGCATCATCAGCCTAGCCGAAAGTTTTGGCAAGAAACACTTGATCTACTTCTCAAAATTTATTGCTGAAGAGCACCTGCCAAGCGTGTATTCAATGACCCGCGTGTTTGTTTATCCATCAACCTATGAAGGGTTTGGGTTACCACCATTGGAAGCACTTTCTTGCGGAGCACCTGTAGTTGTGGCAAAATCTGCAAGCCTGCCAGAGGTGGTGGGAGAACATGCCATTTTTATGGACCCATTTGACTACCTTAGTATTGCTAAAGCGCTGGAAACGGCTCTGTCTTTTACAGAAAACAAAGATTATGAAGAGCTACAAGCAAGGCGTATGGGGTATGCTAAGAAGTTTTCGTGGGAAGATATGGCTAAAAAGACCTTGGATATTTATCACTTGTGCTAGGTAGGCACGAGGATCGAGAGGCTTACTCGTTGAAAATCGGAATCAATGGGCGCTTCCTTGTAGCTAAAAAGACAGGGGTTCAGCGAACAGCATATAATTTGGTGAAAACCCTGGTTAGTGTGGACAGGGAAAATGAATACTACTTATTTACAGGAAAAAACGAGGTCGGTAAGCCTGAGTGGGATTACCCCAATGTCAAGGTAGTCGCATCTTTTGTGGAAGCAGGAAAAACCCTGCGAAATATGTTTTGGGAACAGCTGGTTCTGCCGCGGCTTGCGAAAAAGCATAAAGTGGACATGCTGCACTCTCCTGCAAACATGTCGCCTTTGTTTTTTAAAGGGAAATCACTCGTACATATTCATGATGTTTGCTTCGTAGTGAACCCACAATGGTACAGCTTTGCATTTCGAACCTGGTATAACTGGGTGATACCGAGGCTTGCCAAGCGAGCGGCTAGAGTCATTACCAACAGTAATAATTCTAAAAATGACCTTCTTCAGTTTTGTAAGCTTCCTGTGGAAAAGGTGAGCATGGTTTACTGGGCTGTGGATGATTCTTTTCTGGGCAATAATGCCCACTCCGTTGGAGAAGAGTGGACCTTAAAGGATTACATCCTCTATGTGGGTTCCTTGGAGCCAAGGAAGAACATTGGCGCGCTTGTTGAGGCTTTCCAGCTTTTACGGAATCAGCACCCTGAGTTAAAAACTAAGCTCATTTTGATTGGAGGTGAGAGCCCTCTTTTTGCTGAATTGAAGCTCAAGATAAGCGATTACCAGGATGATATTATCCTTAAAGGCTTTGTGGATGATGATGAGCTTAAGGCCTATTACCGCCACGCTGGCTTGGTAGCCTACCCTAGCCTGTATGAGGGCTTTGGCCTGCCACCGCTAGAAGCGATGGCGAGCGGAGCTCCGGTGGTGACTTCGATCACCTCTTCCCTACCTGAGGTGGTGGGCAATGCAGCAATTAAGGTGAATCCTTACGATATTAGGCAATTATCAGAATCGATGGCCAAAATTTTGCTTAATCCCGATCATAGGCAGGATCTTATTACGAGGGGCTTTGAGCAGGTAAAGAGTTTTAATTGGTTCAGGGTTGCAAGAAATATCTTGGCAATATATTACGAAGTATACCAACGTGCATTCACCAAAAAAGATCAAGCAGGGGGTGAGCAAGTCTATATTCCTTATGAGTTTTGGAAGAAGCTTGTTCAGATGGAAGAAGAAAAAATTAAGTCGATTCAGTTTTAATGCGTTCGCATAGGACTCCAAGAAAAGAGGTTCAGAATGTTCCGGCGCCACATTAGGCACATGATTGCTAAGGGTGAGAATGGTCAAGAGGTTACAGTTTTAGCCTGGGTCAGGACGAAACGAGTTTCAAAAAACTTTGCATTTATTTCAGTCAATGATGGCTCATGCCAGGCCTTGCTTCAAATTGTTGTGGACGCAGGAACTCCAGCTTTTGAGGCCCTCAAAGATGTGCAAACAGGCTGTTCGGTCCGAGTAAGTGGTGAGCTAAGGGAGTCTCCCGCTAAAGGCCAGAAATGGGAAGTGCTTGCTAAAGAGCTCGTGGTGATAGGTGAGGCTCCTGCTGATACTTACCCCCTCCAGAAAAAAGGCCATTCTCTTGAATTTTTAAGAGAAATTGCCCACTTAAGACCGCGCACAAACACCTTTGGTGCGGTTTTTAGAGTGCGTAATGTGCTTGCTCAAGCAGTGCATGAATTCTTTAGACAGAGAGATTTTATCTGGGCACACACACCAATCCTCACAGCCAGTGACTGCGAGGGTGGGGGAGAAATGTTCAAGGTCACATGCTTAGACCTTGAGAACCCACCTAAAGACGGCCAAGGAAAGGTTGATTATAGTAAGGACTTCTTCGGAAAGGCTGCAAACTTAACGGTCAGTGGCCAGCTTGAAGCTGAATTCTTAGCGCTGTCCCTTGGTGATGTTTATACCTTCGGCCCTACATTCCGGGCTGAAAACTCACACACCACGAGGCACCTTTCAGAATTCTGGATGATCGAGCCTGAGATGGCCTTTGCTGACCTGCAAGTTGACATGGACCTTGCACAAAGTTTTGTGGCTTATCTGGTAAAGCAGGTCTTGGAAAAGTGTCCCGATGAGCTGGCATTTTTCGAAAAACTATATAAAAACATTAAGGTATCCGACCTTGAGAAGCTCGCAGGTTCGAGTTTTGTTCAGATGTCCTACACGGATGCTGTCAAAACTTTGCAGGATTCCAAGAAAAAGTTTGAGTACCCAGTGGAATGGGGTGTGGATCTTCAGACTGAGCATGAGCGTTTTTTGACTGAGCATATCTGCAAAGGGCCGGTCACGGTTTTTGACTACCCTAAAGATATCAAAGCCTTTTATATGCGTCAGAATGACGATGACAAAACCGTAGCCGCTATGGATGTGCTTGTGCCGGGAGTCGGTGAGTTGATTGGTGGCTCCCAAAGGGAAGAACGCCTCGATTTATTGGACTCAAAAATGGATGCATTGGGTATTCCCAAAGCAGACTTACAATGGTATCTTGATCTGCGCCGTTTTGGATCTGTGCCTCATGCAGGGTTCGGAATGGGGTTTGAGAGAATGGTTATGTACGTCACTGGAATGCAAAATATCCGTGACGTGATAATGTGTCCAAGGACGCCAAATTTAATTGATTTTTAAGTGAAGTGACTGAGCCACAAGACTTTGCTCCGATTGATTAAGGTTGACCTTGGCAAATCGTCAATATATTATTACGCACCTGCGAATGGGCTTTAGCTATAATTTGGCTAGAACTAACAAAAGAAGCCCTTGGATCGATTGGAGTTAATGATGAAAACCTGCAGCATTAAGCCTGCTGATATTCAAAAAAAATGGGTAACAGTAGATGCCACTGGGAAATCTTTAGGACGTTTGGCCTCTGAAGTGGCAAGAGTTTTACGTGGAAAGCACAAGCCAAGTTTTGTGCCGCATTTGGATTGTGGTGACAATGTCATTGTTACTAATGCAGCTAAGATTGAGCTTAGTGGTCGCAAATTGGATCAAAAGTTCTACTACCACCACTCAGGATACATTGGTGGTATCAAAGGCATTAGTGCTAGAGACCTACTTGCAAAAAAACCAGAGCGTTTAGTTGAGTATGCAGTTAAGGGTATGATGCCAAAGACTAAATTGTCACGTAAAGTTATGAACAACTTGAAGGTGTATGCAGATGGTGAGCACAAGCAAGAAGCTCAGAAGCCAGAAGCGATGTCACCTAGGCTAGCAAACGGAGAATAAGACCTATGGGCACAAAGTACACTCAGCATGCTGTTGGAAAAAGAAAAACATCAGTTGCAAGGCTCTACCTAAAGCCAGGCAGTGGTGAAATCACAATCAATAAGAAGCCTATGGATGAGTACTACCTACGTCCAACTTCTAAGATGCTTATCATGCAACCCCTTGAGCTAACTAACCTAGTTGGTAAGTTCGACTTGAACATCAACGTTTGTGGCGGTGGTCTTCAAGGTCAAGCTGGTGCTATCCGTCATGCTCTAGCAAAAGCGTTAGCAGACACGGAGCCAGAAAACAGGTCCGTACTTAAGCGTGCAGGCTTAATCACTCGTGACTCTCGTATCAAAGAAAGAAAGCTTCCTGGTCAACCAGGTGCAAGAAGAAAATTCCAGTTTTCAAAGCGTTAATATTTACGCAACGTTTTGGAGATTTTCAAAGATCAGCGCTTCGGTGTTGGTCTTTTTTTTTTCGCCTACCCAAAATCCTCAGCAATGCAGCCAGGCCCTTTGGGCTTTGCCGAGCAGGGCTACTTTGGAGTTTTTCAATGCGTCTAAGGCGCTTCTCAATGTAGCCGAGTCTTTCTTTCTCCTTACTTCGTATTGGATCTGCCCACCACTCCCCGGGTGAATAAGCCCATAATTGCTTTCTAATTCCAGGCTTTTTTTTGCCTCCAAGGAAGAAATCTGTGTTAGGCATCCAGATCTCCTTAGGGTTCAGGTCATGATGGATGGTCTTGAGCTGTTGATAGGATGCCATGGAATCAGGGATAATTTGTACGAGGTCTGCCTGATGGCTTAATATCTGGCTAGATATAAAAAGAATCAGGGCTTCATCCAAAAAGCTCGGCACCTGGTCACAGTGGCCCATGTAGAGGCTTATTTGGGTGAAATGAGACTTAAGTGCTTGGCATTCACACCATAGGAAACAGGCCTCCTTCATGTCACAAAGAACCCAGCGATTGAGGAGCTCAGGGGTCTTTACAGCTTTTTTATTGGGGTATGGCGGTAGGTAGAGAAAGGGTGAGTAATCCTTGCAGCGTTGTTCAAGGTAAAACTGCTCATGATTCTTGTCCCAGCTCTCACTAGGTAACCACTTATAATGATTACTTGAAATGCTGCTGAACAGGGCCGAGTGGCGGTGTTTCTTGTGATAGAATGAATTCAAGGTAGACCTTTCGAGCCAGTGAGCGACAGGCTTCGCTTAAGTGCGGAAGGGTTCTTAAACATGGTGACTCTATTGTCATAGTTTAGCGCTAATAAAAGGATGGGACCATGGTGTTTTCCGATAGAAAACCAAGCAACAATAAGCAACGTCGTGGTGCTAGCTTCCACGAATCCGCCGTTACAATCTTAACTCCCGGTTGCCATTTCAATGGCAAACTATTTTGTAGGGGTTCTAGCCGTATCGGTGGAAAGATCGAGGGAGAAATTATCTCCGAAGGTTTGCTCATTATAGAGGAAGAGGCGCTGATCACAGCTCAGATAAAAGCTGATGAGGTGGTCATCCAAGGTCAGGTAGAAGGAAAGCTCGAAGCTAGTGGACGAGTGAAACTCGAATCGACCAGCAAGTTTACTGGAGATATTGTGACCCCTTCCCTGGTGATCAACGAGGGTGGTATTTTTAATGGGAATACTAAGATGCTGATTCCCGAGAAGATTGCTAAGCCGGTAGCGAGCATTCCCGTGGTCGAAAAGATCGACAAAAAAAGCCTAAAATCTAAGGATAAAAAAGGCACAAAAATGCCTGAAATCGGTGTGAAGGCATGATATAAATATAAGGCACTTAACCCCTTGGGTTTTGGTAAATATAAATGCCTTTTCTAGTGACCTCTTATCATGCAACTATTTCAAGGCGAATCAGATCGATTTGATGGAACCCTACCCAGCATTGCTGCACCAATTTACAACAAAACTCTTTGGTCACATGAGTCTTTAGCGCGAGGGGCTGCAGCGGTAGCATTCCTTTTTATTCCACCCCCGCCTGGTGAAGATATCAGCAGACTAGTGTTAACAAAGCGCAGCCTTACTGTTGGAAGCCACAAAGGGCAGGTTGGGTTTGCCGGTGGGCGATGTGATGCAGATGATGAAGATCCCGTTGAAACAGCCAAAAGGGAGGTTGGGGAGGAAATTGGCATTTCTCGCCATAATCTACATGAACACGGCTTACTAGAAGCCCACAAGAGTATTAGTGGGAGTGAGGTGGTCCCTGTTCTGATGACTGCAGATGTTGGCGAAGACGATTTTTGCCTCAATAACGAAGTTGACAAGCTTTTTCTCCTCCCCTGGACTCACTTCACTTCAGACAAAGCTTCAAGTTTTTCTTTCAATATGTTCGGCATTTGGCGTCAGTCTTACCTATTCGATGCTGTGGATGCCCAGGTTTGGGGGCTTACGGCGCGCATTATCAAACTTGCAGGACTGAAACCTTAAGCACTATCTTGTTGTTTTCTCTGCTAGCGACTCTTGTCAATCTGGCGGGAGTGAGGTCATTTCAGAAGGAGCAATAGGCGTGGAGTTCACAGCATGGAGTCAGGTAAGAAAAGGGGTTGAGCAACAAAAGTACATTTTGCTTGACCTTAGGAGTGAGGGTGAGTTTGCCAAGGGGTCCATCCCTCATGCTAGGAGCCTTCCACTGCTAGACAATAAAGAGCGCTCAGCTGTAGGAACCCTTTATAAGACGGAAGGAAAGGGACCAGCCACCCGCTTAGGTTTAGAGCTTTTTGCTGGCAAAGCAGAAAATTTTCTCAATCAATGTGTCAGCTACAATGAATGTTGTCACCGAATTGTGCTCTACTGCTGGCGAGGAGGGATGAGGTCTCGCTTAGTGGCTATGTGGTTGGAAGCTGCAGGAATACCGGTGCTCATCCTTGAAGGAGGGTACAAAAAATTTAGAACTTTCGTTCTGCAAACCCTAGAAGAACTTGCCCAGCAGGAGTTCCTGGTCCTCAATGGCTTAACCGGTACAGGAAAAACCAAGCTTATCCAGGAAATGATCGAAGACGGGCTTGCAGCAATTGATTTTGAAGGGATTGCAAATCATAGAGGCTCTGCATTCGGGGGCTTTAGCCAAGCACGGGGGACTCCTACCCAACAAGATTTTGAGAATCAGCTAGCTGATGCCTTTTTAAAAATCGGGAGTGCAAAGAAGATACTCGTTGAGCTAGAAAACAATATTGGTCCGGTGAGCCTATCTAAATCCTTAAGAAATGCTCTGTGCTCCTCACCCATGGTTTATCTTGAAAAAGATTTTGATGGTAGGGTCACATTTTTAGCTGATCTTTATGCTGAACGTTGGAATCATGAGGAAGAGCAGAAGTTTCTAGTGCAGATGCAACAGGTAAAACGATTTTTATCTACAGATGACTTCCAAACCATATGCACCAGCATAAGAAAACAGAATTTTAATTCAGTTATCACAATCTTACTTAAAAATAGGTATGACAAAGCCTATGGTAAAAGCTTGTTAAGGCACAGAAGGCAAATGCTTGCATCCTTCAATATCAGCTATGAAACGGCTTCTGCGAAGGCCTACCTTAGGCAGTATTTGACGAATTGAGCACGACCACCCTTTTACCATGGTCACGATTCGGGACATTTTTTAATAGTATTCTGCTGCTGGAAGAGTAAAAAAGACTTGGAAGGATCCTACGAGCTCGACGAGCGTGTTTATAAGGAGATATTGCCTAGGTACGCTTATTGAAATGGCTAGCCGCCGGTGGGATCATTAAATAGGAATGAAGTTTATTTAACCGGGGACCGATGCATGGCGATTGAAGTCAAAGTACCAGGTGTAGGAGAGTCCGTTCAGGAAGGAATGATCGAGTCTTGGCATAAGGCATCTGGAGATTGGGTGCAGCAAGACGATGTTCTGCTCGAATTAGAAACGGACAAGGCCACAGTCGAGGTGGTTTCAGAAGGTGAAGGTAAGCTTGAGATCCTTGTGGAAGCTGGAGAAGTTGTAAAAGTTGGTGATCTTATTGCAAGAATTGATACAAGCGCTCATAAGCCTGCTGGATCCCAAGGGGCAGCAGGTTCTGCAGAGAAAGCAGAAGAAGCACCAAGCCAAGATAAATCAAATCATTTGGAAAATGGCCCTGCAGTGAGGCGCATCCTCAGTGAAAACCCCGTCGATGCTAGTCAGATTACTGGCAGTGGAAGGTCAGGACGACTGACCAAAGGTGATGTTTTAGGAGCAATTCAGCAGGGAGGCTCTCAGGATCGAGCACCAGCTCCATCAAGCCCTGCACTAGAGAAAAAACAGCAAGAACTACCAGCGCCTCGGTCTTTGTCTGGAGAGCGAGAGAGTACTCGTAAACCAATGAGCATGCTGCGTAGGCGAATTGCAGAGAGGCTTCTCACTGCACAGAGCAGCGCTGCAATCCTGACCACCTTTAACGAGGTGGACATGACCGAAGTCATGGACCTGCGAAAACGGTACAAAGATGCTTTTCAGGAACGGTATGGAATCAAACTAGGTTTCATGGGCTTTTTCTTAAAAGCAAGTGTTCATGCTTTGGAAACATTTCCTGCTGTCAATGCTTACATTGATGGCACTGACGTCATTTATCACAACTACTGTGATGTTGGAGTTGCTGTATCCACAGAAAAAGGGCTTATGGTCCCGATTGTTCGTGATGTTGACAAACTATCGCTTGCAGATGTGGAATTAGAAATAGGACGCTATGCCCAAAAGGCTCGTGAAAATAAAATTTCTCTTGATGATTTATCGGGCGGAACCTTTACGGTTTCAAATGGGGGTGTTTTTGGCTCATTACTGTCGACCCCTATCTTGAACCCTCCCCAGAGTGCCATTTTAGGAATGCATAAAACTCAGATGCGCCCTGTGGTTATGCCAGATGGATCGATCAAAGCTCGTCCCATGATGTACCTAGCACTCTCCTATGATCACCGCATTGTTGATGGCAAAGAAGCAGTTGGGTTTCTCGTGAAGATAAAAGAAGCCATTGAAGATCCTAGTCGACTCTTGTTGGGAGTGTAATTGATGAACAGTGTTAGTGATTCATATGATGTGATCGTAATTGGTGCTGGCCCTGGAGGGTACGTCTGTGCCATTAGAGCGGCTCAGCTTGGATTTAGAACAGCTTGCGTGGAAGCATCGGAAACCTTGGGAGGCACTTGCCTTAATGTCGGTTGTATTCCTAGCAAAGCCCTACTAGAGTCTAGTCATCATTACCATAAAGCTGGCCATGAGTTTTCAGAGCATGGCATCAAGCTCGATCGTTTAAGCATAGATGTTCCTCAGATGCTCAAGCGAAAAGAGGCTGTGGTGAGCTCGATCACCGATGGGGTCGCAGGGCTCTTTAAAAAGAATAAAGTTAAATGGTTAAAGGGACATGGATCGATTGCAGGACCAGGTCTTGTGACGGTGACTTCCAAGGACGGCAAGAATGAAACCTTTGCAGGAAAGCACGTGGTGATTGCCACCGGTAGTATCCCTATTCAGATTCCCCCTGCAAAATTTGACCATAAGCAGATTGTTGATTCGACCGATGCCTTATCATTTAAAGCGGTCCCTGAGGAGCTTTTAGTGGTCGGTGGTGGTGTCATAGGTTTGGAACTTGGAAGCGTATGGCTAAGGCTAGGCTCGAAGGTGACGGTGATTGAGGCTCAAAACAAGATTTTGGGAGCTACCGATGCTGGTGTTTCCAGAGAGATGCTTAAAATCCTTAAAAAACAAGGGATGAATATCCAGCTTAGCACCATGCTTGAGAGTACAGAAATTGTTGACGGTAAGGTCAAGATGACCTGTAAGCAAAAAGACCAGAGTGTTGAGTTTCAAGGTGATAAAGCTTTGATTGCGGTAGGACGAAGGCCCTTAACCGATCAAGTGGGCTTAGAAAAAGTTGGCATCAAGGCAGATAGCCGTGGGTTTATCGAGGTGGATAAGCACTACAAGACTTCGGTTGATGGATTCTATGCCATCGGTGACACCATTCATGGACCGATGCTCGCCCATAAAGCTGAGGAAGAAGGGATTGCTCTGGCTGAGATGCTTGCGGGTAAGGCAGGTCATGTCAACTACGAAGCGATCGCTAGCGTGGTCTATACTTGGCCAGAATTAGCTTCAATAGGCCTGACAGAAGAAGAGTGTAAAGAGCAAGGAATACCCTTCAAAACGGGCAAGTTTTACTTTAAAGCAAATGGCAGAGCTAAGGCTATGAATGAGACACAGGGCTTTGTTAAGTGCTTGGCACATAAAGAAAGCGATAGACTCCTTGGAGTTCACATCATCGGACCCACAGCCTCAGAACTTGCAGCTGAGGCGGCACTGGCTTTTGAATATGGAGCAAGTGCAGAAGATATTGCGCGTTCAGTTCACGCACACCCGACTTTAGCAGAGGCAATGAAAGAAGCTGCCCTTGATGTGGATAAGAGGGCGATACATAGCTAAGGTTTGCGGTTGATTTCTTTTACAGGATTCGGTCGAGGGCCCGATTTGAAGGATATGCAAGAAATTTTCGATCTTAATAACATAGAGCGTATGCCAAGGAGCTACACCCATGTCTAGTCGCTATACCTATGCCACAGGGACGAACGCTGCGTTTATTGAATCCCTTTACAACTCATTCCGCGAAGATCCTGAAAGTGTTGATCTAAGCTGGAGAAAGTTTTTCGAGGGCTATGAATTCGCCCTCGCCAGTGAACAGGGTCATGCTCCATCAAGGGGAGAACAAGATCATGCAAAGATTGAAGCATTTATAAACACTTATCGAAGGTTAGGTCACTTATCTGCAGACCTGAACCCTCTGGTTCCTCCACCTTCTGAAAAACCTGGTGATTTGAAACCTGAAAACCATGGTCTTAAGGATGTAAAGCAAGACGCAAAATTTTTGCCGGTAAACTTTGCTCAAGGTCGAGAGATGACCTTTGCAGAGATTGTAGAATCTTTGCAAAAAACCTACTGTGGGCATATTGGTGCTGACTTTCGGGAAGTGAATAATATCGAGGCGGTAGTGTGGCTCCAGGAACAAATGGAGCAGTGTGAAAACAGCCCAAAACTTGAGGATAAAGTTTGTAAGAGAATCTTAGAGAAGCTTTCGCAAGCAGAGGGTTTTGAAAAGTTTTTACAAGCCCGTTATTTGGGTCAAAAGCGCTTTTCTTTAGAAGGCTTAGAGTCCCTAATCCCCCTTCTTGACTCGATTTTTACTGAGGCTGCAGAGGTCAGTGTAGAAGAGATTTGCATGGGTATGGCTCATCGTGGCAGGCTGAACGTATTAGCCAATATTATGCAAAAGCCATACACGAACATGCTTAAGGAATTTGAAGGTAGCGATGCTAATCCTTTTGATATCGATGGTGATGTGAAGTATCACTTGGGTTTTGGTAGCAAGGTTGAGACTTTAAACGGTAAAAAGCTTAATGTTTATTTATCGCCTAACCCAAGTCACTTGGAAGCTGTGAACCCGGTCGTGGTAGGCTTCACACGCTGCAGGCAGGACCTTTTGCAAGACAGTGAGCGTGAGAAAATCATGTCGGTTTTGCTCCATGGTGATGCCTCCTTTATTGGTCAAGGAATCGTGACTGAAACCTTAAACCTCTCTGGACTTGAAGACTATCAAGTGGGTGGAACGATCCATATTATCACCAATAATCAGATAGGCTTTACGACTAATCCTGATGATAGTCGTTCGTGCACTTACAGTTCCGACATTAGTAAGATTATTCGAGCTCCAGTTTTCCATGTGAATGCAGACCATCCAGAAGCGGTGGTTTGGGTTGCAAAACTTGCGGTTATGTATCGTAAGAAGTTTGGTACCGATGTGGTGATTGACTTAGTCGGTTACCGAAAGCATGGTCACAATGAGACTGATGAACCAAGCTTTACCCAGCCCTTAATGTATAAAACCATTGCGAAAAAAACCTCTGCTTTGGATTTATATGGCAAAGATCTGGTTGAACGCCAAATCTTAGGCGATTCGGATGTTAAATCATACAAAGACCAAGTGAAAGCTAAGCTTCAAAAGGCTTATGAGGATGTGAAAACCAAAGCTGGTAAATTACCAGCCATTCAGCTGCCCAAGGAATTTGAAGATATTTTTGCTTATCGAAAAGTTCCTCGTTCTGAAGTTTTTGCACCTGTTGAAACTAGAGTGAAACCATCAGAGCTAAAACAGATTGGAGAAAAAATCTGTTCTGCACCCGATGCTTTTCAGATTCATCCTAAGCTAAAACGAGTCCTCAAAAACAGAGTCGCCATGCTCGAGGAGAATGGAGAGGTCGATTGGGCGTTTGGTGAATTACTTGGTTTTGGGGCTTTAGCTGCCCAAGGTTATGATGTTCGTCTATCAGGCCAAGACTGTAAAAGGGGTACCTTTACAAGCCGGCATGGCGTCTATTTCGACTATGACACAGGTGAGAAATTTGAGCCTCTAAACAACATCGGTGAGGGTACGGTTGATATCGTAAACTCGCCTTTATCTGAGCAAGGTTGCTTAGGTTTTGAGTTTGGTTTTTCGGTGGCGAATTCTAATGCTCTTGTCTTGTGGGAAGCTCAATTCGGTGACTTTGCAAACGGTGCGCAGATCATTATCGATCAGTTTATTGCAGCGTCCGAGGCTAAGTGGAACCAAACTAGTGGCATCACCCTTCTTTTACCTCACGGTTTCGAAGGCATGGGCCCTGAGCACTCAAGTGCTAGGCCAGAGCGCTTTCTGCAGTGCAGTGGCAACCTGAATATACAAGTTTGCAATGTTACCACTCCCGCTCAGCTTTTCCATCTGCTTAGGAGGCAGGTGATGAGAAAGTTTCGCAAACCATTGGTTATCATGACGCCTAAAAGCCTCTTGAGGCATCCTAAAGTTAAGTCGAAAATTTCAGAGTTTAGTGAGGCATACTTTAGCGAGGTGATTGAAGATCAGATGGTTGATAGGCCAGATCAAGTGGAAAAGCTAATCTGCTGCACCGGTAAGATCTACTACGAGTTGATCGAGATGCGCTCACAGTATGACATTAGTGGTGTTCCCATCGTTCGGGTTGAACAACTCTACCCTTTTCCTTTTGATCAGATTACAGCTGCTTTTGATCGCTATAAAAACCTGAAAAAAGTGGTATGGGTTCAAGAGGAGCCCCAGAACATGGGTGGATGGCACTTCATTAGACCGCGGCTAAAAAATGTCCTTCAGAATAGAGCTGAGGTTCAATATGTGGGGCGTAAGCACTCAGGCACCACTGCAGAAGGCTCAGGCAAAGCTCACCAGGTGGAGCAAGAAAGAATTCTTGATGAAGCTTTTGGAATGGTCTGTGCTTGGGATCCCGTGCATGGCATTGCAGAGCGGAAAAAGCTTGAAAGCCTTTAAGTCACCTGTCCTTTGCCTAGGATAGGTTGGTGGATTCAAAGATTTTATCTGCGTTACTTGTGCGAAATCCTTGATAAAGTTTCCCATCTTTATCAGGGTAGCGCTGAATGAATTCGTAAAAGCAGGTCGACACGTCCTCTTTTTTTCCATCGTTAAAGGTGTACTTTTGTTGGTGAGCCATGGTTGAGCTTTGTTCCAGCAAAACTTCTTTACTCCCTTTGACCTCTCCACCTACGCTATTTAGTTTATATCCCAGGCTTTTAACTTCTTCGTTAACCAAAAGGAGATCAAATTGATCGAGATGGTTGGCACTTAAGGTAAAGTGATTTGCGCAAAATCCATTAACTGCTAACCAGCTACCATATTCACTTTCTTTTTGTAATATTTTGTATTGCTCATAGCTGGGTTTATTCCAAAGGCAGCCTTTTAGAAACACATCGATCGAATCTAAAGATTCGGGCCTCACTTGTTTGCAAAGTTCACCAACGATATTTTGAAAATCGCTTGAAAACTTGGTGGTAAGCAATTCACTCAAAAAGATCTTTGGTATTTCTGGATCACTGTGCTGGTAGCTGCGTGCGATTAATTTTTTTTCCTCAAACTCATAGCCTCTTGATATCTGAAAACCCTCCTGTAGGAAGAAGGGTTCTAGGGAGCTGATTCCGATTTTGTCGCCCGCAAAGGTTCGGAACGCTACATGATCGTTTATGACCTTCTCACCTTTAGCTAAGAAGTGTTGCTTGATCTTCTCTGCCTGGGGTGTTTTTTCAGTGTATATTTTCCAGAGTTTTTCAAAAAATGATTGTATTTTCGTCATCGTAGCATTCCTTCGATCTTAAAAATTAAGAATACTTTTATGGCTTAAACTGAATGAAACCAGCAGTTTTGGCGCCTTATTCAATGTAAGCTTCTTGGAAACGCTGTCAAATAATTTAAACAATTAGTCTTGTTTGATGAGGAAACGATTGACGAGTACCATACCAAAAAACGATATACAGATCATTGGAAATAGGTGAAATTTAAAAATATGAAGAGGACCATACATACATGCTATGTGCATGATGACGGCTCCCGAAGCAAAGGCTGCAAGGGACAGATATAGCCTTTCATACTTAGGTTGATCTCATTATTAAGCCCCTATAGTCTGAGCTTTTTGGGTGAACTATGCCAGCTC
>JABSRF010000200.1 GCA_013215275.1 Oligoflexales bacterium
TTTTTTTCAAGTACAATTTTTCTTTGAATTTTGGACGGCAAGATTAATTTTGCATTTTCTTATTGAATTCAAGCTTTGGTAATTCAATGATAAAACATGTGTTTTCATGGTATGAATCTAGGTAAAGCTTACCGTGATGTCTTTCTATGATGGTTGATGCTAAGCTCAGCCCGAGGCCTGTGCCTTGCCCCACATCTTTAGTCGTAAAAAACGGTTGCATGATGCTTTTTCTAACGGCTTCGTCGATACCTTGACCACTGTCAATGACGAGGATTTTAGCGATTCCTTCATCATCTACAATCTTAATTTTTATCCATTTTTCACTGAGCTTTGCGACAGCATCACATGAGTTACTCAGCAAATTAAACATCACTTGCATGAGCTGTGAGGGGTTACATTCCACAATGATGTTATCATGGTCCCCTTCAATTGAGACCGCAACACGATTGGTAAAAATTTGGTCGCTACTAAGTACGAGGCTTTCATCTATAATGCGTTTTAATGAGTGGGGTTCAAGTGGGTCGTCACTAGTGTCTCTGGCAAAGTAACGCAAACTCTTGACAATTGCACTGATACGTTCAACGTTTTTTTTAATATTATCAAGACCCTTTGTAATGGAGGCTTGATCAAGTCTACCTAGCTTGGCAAGATGGCTTAGTTGATCGGAACGGGCATATATAATCGCCAAGGGGTTGTTAACCTCATGAGCAATCCCTGCAGACATAATGGCCAGTGAGGCTTTTTTTGAGCGATCGATGTTTTCACTCTCATCTTTTAACAGCCTTAATTGATACTTTTCGACTAGTGCTGCGAGTGTGTAGCTGACAAGGGCAAGAAGCAGCATATTACCAAATAGAAATAGATAGCTAACCCAATTACGGACGTTTTCAGGTAATGGGGTTGTGCCGATCATAAAGGAATCGCGAAGGTGAAAGCATATAAAAAACAGAACTATGTTGATGCAGGAGAAAAAAACTATGTGGACTTTTTCTCTTCCAGAAAAAATCAGAAAAGTCAGGACCATTGCAGATGTATAAAATAAGGGTATGTTTGAGCTATATCCAAGTTTATAGCATGCATAAAAAAGTGCAGCACTGCAACCAATCACGAGGGTAAGGCGGCTCAAATTGATTTTGTTTATTTTATTGAAGTAAATGACGGCAGATAGCATAAGTAGGGGAGGAATCGTATTGAGTATACGATCAGCCTGACCTGTGAAAAAGAACACTCCAGCAAAGAAAAGTGTGAAGCTAATACAAAACAAGCTAAGGTAATTCAGTACTAATACCGTTCGAAGAATCTTGTAATCCTTGGTTTCCTGAGTCCCATAGCTGGCAATAGTATGAAACAGCCTTACCACACTAAATTTTTTGTTAGTTTCCAACTTTTTTATGCTCTCACCAAAATATCGCAAAGATGCATATCCTGCGATCGGCAAAAATGAAGAGGTTCATAAATTTTAGCTAAGCGGAGATGTGCAGGCGGGTCTTTGGGGCTTAGTGAAGGCGCTTATGCTTGGGCCTTTTGGGTCTTGCTAGGTGGGGAAGGTGCTTAGCAAGCTGTTTGCGCTCAGAAGCATCCAATTTAGATGCTAAATTGAGCGTTGCTCGAGAAAATAGGTCGATCCGATCAATATGCTCCTGCTTTAGCTCATCACTCAGCTTGATGAAGGCTGCACGATCAAATTCATCAGCTTCGAAAATTCTCATGATCTCTCGTCTTTTGTTCCGAAATTTAGGTTTTTTTGATACCAGATTTAACCAATCATCAAATTGAATCTTAGCATGGTCGCTAAGAGAGCTACGGAGTTGATTTTTAAATTGCCACTTTCTGATGGGACCTTTGACTTGATGAAGCAGGTAACCACAGACAATGCCAAGAAAAAGAACATTAAAAAATAGGGAAACATAAAATGCTTTTTTCATAAACTTAGCCCATCAGGATAGAAGATGATATTTCCATCAGAGTTTGCTAATTCAAAGTAGTTGGTTGCGGAATAGCCCCAGTATGATCCGATACAAAAAAGAAGGCATGCTGCACAAAGCAGAACGGTCTTCTCTACCTTGCTCAGGCCTATTTCTTCTATTTCCATGAGGATCTTTTCTTCTAAGCCAGGTCTGTCCAAACCCTTTTGAGCAAGTAGCTGCTTGAGTAATGCTTCATCTTCAAGTGCCTTTACATATTTGCTATACGGATCTTCCATAGTTTTTCCCTTTCCTCTTGTTGCAAATATCGAGAAAGTTACTGCGAAGACGAGTCTTTGCACGCATGAGTATTCCTTGTAAGGATCTGACACCAGTCTCCATTTCTTCAGCAGCCTCTGCATGGCTCAGCTGCTGAATGAGGCAGAGAAACACAGCTTTGTTTTCTTTATCATTTAGCTTTTCCATAGCATTCTTGAGAATATCCATTCGCTTCTTAAGATCGATCTGCTGTTCCTGCTTAGGGTCAATCGTCGGCTCTGCAGCAGTGGATCTGGCAGGAACCCGCGAGTTTTTTCTGATTTTATCTAAACAGCCATAAAAAACAATCTTGTAGAACCAGGTGGTGAATTTGGCCCCTCTGCTAGGATCCCAGAGCTTAGGTTTATTCCAAATCTTTAAAAATGCATCTTGTACGACATCTTCAGCCTCCTGTTCGTTGTGTAGGAGGCTCAGAGCTACACGGAAAAAAGATTGGGAGTGTCGTTTCACCAAACCTGTGAAAGCTTGTTTATCTCCCTGGCATGCCAGTCCCATCAGCTGCTCACTGCTTTGGTGCTTATACATCTACAAACCTTTGGAAAGATCATAGCTCTTTGGGTAAGCGTGGTCCGAATAGGGGCTCAAACTTAATTACGAGTCTCTCTGCTGAACACGTGGCTGCCTTTTGTGACCTTTATGACATTTGATTTTGAGGACCTTAGCAAGGATTTTTCGTTCATTCTGATCGAAAGAGCTCGCCAGTTTAACGACTGCACCTTGTCGTATGCTAGCTATTTCCTTCTTCTTTGGGCCAATCTGTGCTGATTTTTCCGTGAATGCGGCTTCGTCAAATACTTCTGAGGTAAGAAGATTTTTAAGCTGTTTTTTTATGACCTTAATCTCTTTTTTTAATGGGCGAGATTGGTTCTTAACTTCTGCCATAGTAGAAAAGAAAAGCTCTCTTTTTTCCACGGGCAGTTTCTTCAATAAGAATCTTTTGCGGTGCATTTGTCTGGGTTTGCAGCTGTTTTTTTGCTCAGTGCTTACAGATTTTTCCTCCAAGCTTGTAAGAGAAATTTCTTGGGCATGGCTTAGTCCAGTTAAGCCTACGGATAAGATGACTGCTGCTAAGGTTCTTTTCATAATAATATTCCTTTTTGATGTTGGATGAATTGTAAGTGATACGAAGCAAACCAAAAAAGTACTCAAAATAATTTAAAAATTTACTTTGCCAGGCAAAGAAATGGTTTGAAAAAAATATAAATTGCACCTAAAAATTACCTAAATAAAGCTATCTAAGCCCTATAAGTCGGTCTTTTAACTCGCAGTGATTCCTGTTAGACTCCGCTACAAGTTAGAGAATTACTATGTGAGGTAAACGATGAAAAAAATATTGATGCTCTTGGTTGGCATAATGTTGATGCAATTTGAAATGTCGGCAAAAGCTGCTACAAATGACTGGGATTTGCTTGCTTGTGGAGTAAAAAAATGCCCAAAGCAACTGTTGCAATGTGCGACGGAGGGCTCTTGTAGAAAGACACTAGCATGTAATCGAGATTGTGGTGGGAGTGGTAGTAAGGCGGATCAGCAAGCTTGTCATCTAGTATGTCAGCTAGGTTTAGGGAAAGAGTCGAAGATCTACCCAGAGTTGGTAACATGTTTTGCGCAAAACGAGTGTTTACCAAAGCTAGAACCTGGCAAAGATGGGATTTGCCCAGTTAATGAAACTAATGCCAAAGACGTTGTTAAGCTTAATAGTATCAGCGATTTAGATGGAACATGGTTAGAACTAAAAGGCCTCAATTGTGGTAAAGCTGGCTCTGGGTGGGAGGGAGGTTATGATGCCCTTCCGTGTCGGTCAAGCTCTTGGGTCTATTCAAAAGACCTTTGGTGGTACCACACTTCATTTTGCAAACCAGGAAAAGATCAATACTGCGAAAACTCAAGCCCAGTTCACCTGCTAGCTCGTCCTAGTCTGAGCTTAAAGGAAGCAGGCCTCATCGAAGTACCATATATTGACCCACCTTTAAAGCCACAAGAAGAAAGGTGGTATGTTTTAGCTCACCCCCATCCAGATTGGATGATGTATACCTATTGTGGCTCAACACCGGCAGGAAGTTATGCAGGCTTAAATATTGCTAGTCGTGACCCAGATGCTCGGTATTCAGGGATTCCTCAGGAAGTTGATGTAGAACTAAGGAAGGCTGCAGCTAAATTTGGAGTTGATTATGATAGCCTCTGTGAAAATGAACATAAACAATGCCCAGCAATCAGAGCGAGGGAAGATGTGGAGAGGGCACTCCTTGACTCACCTCTATTCTAATCTATCAAGCTAGTAAGCTTTCCTCAATTTTGAGCGGGAAAAGAAAAGAGCTAAAATAGTGCCAAGAATCAAATCCTCCGTCACCTAGCAAGAAGTTTGCAATGACGGGTGGCCAATAGTTCTTTTCTTGAGGTACCACATGATTAAAGCACTTATAGTAATGGGCTTATCCATTTCCTTTTCTTGTCGAGCAGATCAAAGTACTAGGCAAAAAAGTAAACCCCCTGAGCCCGATGAACTCAAGCTATGCATAAGTCAAAACCCTGAGCAGATGACCTGTATTTTTAGTAAGCATAATCATTGGACCCTGGTTGTGAGCTTTCCTCAAAATCAGCTTGCATTGAATAGCTATGTAGAGTTGAGGCAATCTGAATCCTGTCTATTTAAGGCGAGCTTCGCAGAACCAGGCAAGCCTGCCCTTCGCAGTTGTATCGAAGGTCGGGAATCTGATGAGTCTTATGCTTCATTTGAGGTTGGGCATATAGATGACAAAAAGATCACGCTAAAAGATATCAATATGACGCTCTTAGATAAAAGTGGTGAAAATCAGAAACAAATCAGCTATGAGCGTTTGGAGTTCAAACGCCAGGACCCGGTTATCCAATAGGAGAAGTCTAAATCACTGACCTCACTAGGTATGTCAAGTAAATAATGCAGGAAAAGACAAGGGTAAGCCCCTCATACCTAGTGATCACGCGTTCTTTTTTATATCCGGCTGCCATTAAGAGTAAAGCAACCGTCAAGCCCAATACCATTGGATAATCTCGCCTAAGTACGTCGGCCGAGATTTGGGTCATTGGCGATATTAAGCCCGCAATACCGACCACAGCTAGGATATTGAACATATTGGACCCAACTAAATTGCCTAAGGCAATGTCGTCCTCACCTTTTCGTGTTGCCGCAATAGAAGCTGCCAACTCAGGTAGTGAGGTCCCTAATGCCACAATCGTTAACCCTATGATTAAGTCACTTAGACCCAGTTGCTGGGCAATGTTTATCGATCCCCAAACGACAGTTCGAGAACTTGCAACCATTAGAATAAGGCCTACAAATAGCCACACTAAACCCCATTTCAGGCTATATTTTTGCTCAGCTATTTCTTCTTTGAAACCTGGATTCAAGGAATCATCCCAACTTTTTTTTGCATTTCGAATCGTCCAAGTCATTAACGACACAAATGAGATAATCAAGACCAAAGCATCTGTAAAGCTTACGGCTTCATCAAGAAGCATCGCACCGAGGAGCAGGGTTACTCCCAGTAAGAGCGGAAATTCCCGGCGCACTAAGCGTGATGTGATTTTAATAGGACTGAATATTGCAGCGATACCAAGAATAAGAGAGGTATTAAATATATTAGAGCCAAGAGCATTCCCCAAGGCAAGATCCGACTTGTTATCTAGCGCAGCGATCGCAGAAATTATGATTTCAGGTGCAGAGGTTCCGAAGCCAAGTATGACCATACCGATGATCAGGGGAGGAACACCTGCATGAGAAGAAACAGATGCAGCACCATCCACAAATTTATCGGCGCTCCAAGCCAATAAAGCAAAGCCGCCTAAAATTGATAGAACTGCGTACGTCATAGGTGCCTGTCTTGTAAGGTGGCCAGTTCTGAGACTGATAGTTATGCTTCTCAATTCCGTTTTATTATTTTGGAAAAAGCGTAAGTTTGTCAATCCTTCGCTGAAATATATTTAGCTTAAAGACTTCAGATATAAAGCAAATTGGTTTCTATTGAAGGCTAGCTTAGCTAGGGTAAGGTGGATTTTAATGGAATCAAGTGGAGATAAGCTTTGCAATGGTATTAACAAAGACCTGATCAGAAAAAGGTTTAATAATAACCAGGATATCTGAATAGGTATCTCCTTTTTGGACATTTTCTGGAGAACCCGTTAGGATCACAAACTTGGGATTATGGCCGGCAGCTTCAATTTTGTCGATTAAACCATAGCCGTCTAGGAACGGCATCACGAGGTCCACGATGACCAGGTCGTGTCTCTGATCCACGTAGCGAGCGAACCCTTCGATAGGACCTTTGGCTGTGGAAACGTCATAAGGTCCATCGAGTAGATTTGCTAGGTAATCCAAAACGCTCTCATCGTCGTCGACGATCGAGATTTTATACATCGATTCCCGTCAATTATTGTCGATTAGTATGACTCAATATTAACATGAGGGCGCTCTCAGATCTTTACTTTATCCCTACATCTGCCGAACTGGAGAGCGACGGACCATTGCAATTAATGGTGGCAGCAATAATTATGAAATTTCAGTAAGAAAGCTTTGGAGGATTCATCGTGAATAAATTGAAATTGCTGATATAGCCCTAATCTCTTAGGTTGATCTTAATCTTACGACCTCGGTCACGGTCTCAAATGGATTCTTAACGGCCTCCA
>JABSRF010000201.1 GCA_013215275.1 Oligoflexales bacterium
TAGAGTGCGCAATCACAGGCCAGAACTGTACTAAAATTAACCATCAATGGGTAGGACATTTATTTGGAGTTACCTCAGAACTAATCTATTTTTTTGACTTATATTTTTTAGAGACGGTTACCTTCTCACTTTGAGCGGTCATGAGGACCATAAAGTACTGCCCCCCCTCTTTGCTCAGTGACATTCCCGCAAGATCGGCATCTTTGTTCAAGATAAGGTCTCGGTGGGCCGGTGAGTGCCATAGCAACCAAGCAATGCGGGGAAGGGTGCTTGCCTTTGCACGGTCCTCTCCCAAAGGCTTAAGATCTTCCCCCTTAAGAGTAGACTTTACCTGCTTCATGACACTGCGATCATGAAAAAGCATCTTGCTCACTGCCAGCTCACTTGCAGCATCCTTAAGGACTTTTTTAGTAAAATTTAAGGGCACCAAGCTTTCATGCCTACGCACATGATTGACCCAGGTTTGCAACTGCTGCTGGGCATTCTGGGTAGAGCTAAACAGTTCTTGGCTTGGCACTTCAGGAAACTGTTTTAATTTGATTGGGACTAAGAACCACAAGATTGGTCCAAGCCATTTAGGGTGTTTTGGCTGACAGCTGATGCTAAGCATCCCAGGATCAAGCTTAGCAATCTTGATGCGTCCATGCCGGGAAAATTTGAGCTTTTTAGATAAGCCTCCTTTTTCTGCGACATGCTGGGCATAGACTCGTTTGCAGCTATGCCTGGTCATGGGTAGGCTTAAGCTCTTTCCGTTTTTTGCAAAAGTGATTGCCTTTCGAGATGGCACGGACAGGGTAAATGCTCGCTCCTTGCTGCACTTTCCAAAGCCAAATCCGTGATGATAGTTTTGTTTCATCTGCCATATAGCAAAGGCTCTAAGCTTTCCGGTGCTTAAGGCTCCTTTGTCCTTACGATTTATCATCCGAACTTCAATGGCTGCATCATAGATACCTTGGCTCCATGCTATTTCGTGAAGCTCATCTTCATCAAATTGTTTTTGGCACAGGGATTCTTGTAAGGATGAGGCTAAAACTTTTCGAACAGAGTAGTCTTTCGCAGCCTTGGACTCGTGAGTGGAAAAAAGAGAAAGAGACAATAAGGTTAGATAAGTGAGGGTCCTTTCTCTTTTCAAGTCTTACCTTTCTTTTTCGAGGAGCTTAAATATTGTTTGAAGCTGCAGGTTTGAAGTTCCTTCATAGAGTTTACCAATTTTTGCATCCCGATAGAACTTTTCGGCTGGAAATTCTTTGATAAAACCATAACCTCCGTAGATTTCCAATGAAGCCGATGCCACCTTTTCAGCGATTTCTGAGCTTAAGTGTTTCGCCATTGCTGCCTCTTTTGTAAATGGGAGGCCTTGGTCCTTCATACGGGCAGCGTTGTACACAAGCAGACGAATCACCTCAACCTGACAGGCTAGCTCAGCAATTTGAAACTGAACCCCTTGGAATTTGTTGATGGGCTTACCAAACTGGCTGCGTTCTCCAGCATATTGGAAGGCACCTTCAAAAGCTCCTCGAGCTAGCCCAAGCATCTGTGCCGCAATTCCGATACGGCCTTCATTCAGGGTTTCAATGGCTATTTTATAGCCGACTCCCTCTTGGCCAATCACGTTTTCTTTGGGGACTTCAACCCCTTCGAGAGTAACCTCGCAAGTGGACGATGCCCTGATACCGAGTTTTTTCTCTTTTTTGCCCACAGCAAAGCCCGGGAACGACTTCTCCACAAGAAAGGCTGTGATTCCTTTGTAACCTTTTTCTGGGGCTATATTTGCAAAAACAATGTAGATATTGGCTTCATTTGCGTTGGTGATAAATATCTTTTTACCATTAAGCAACCAGTGGCTTCCCTTGTCTTCAGCCTTTGTTTGGAGTGCGAAAGCATCTGACCCAGAGTTTGGCTCAGTGAGGCAAAACGCCCCCACGTCAGAGGCTGCAAGCCTAGGAAAGTATTTTTCTTTTTGGGCATCGGTAGCCCAACGCTTAAAGATATTGTTAACGAGGGTGTTTTGAACATCCACAAACACACTGACAGCTGGATCAACACGGGCAATTTCTTCAATGGCTAAGCACGACATAAAAAAACTACCATTTGCCCCACCAAATTGATCGGGGATCTCGATACCCATAAGGCCCATCTCAAAGCACTGCTTGATAATTTCAGGCTTGAGCTGTTCCTTTTCGTCCATCTCCTCAACATGAGGCTTTATGACTGATTGGGAAAATTTGGCGATTTCTTGTTTGAATAGCTCTTCATCTTCGGTGAGTTTACTTAATGACTGCATATCAGCTCCTCATAGTGGATCTGTTTGAATAGGCTTGCTGCGCCTCACAGGTTTTTTACCACGCTTAAGCTGGCAAAAACAGCTCACTTTGCTATCTACTCTTCTGCAACAAGGTCACCAACATGCACTTCAACCGGAATGGTGAGTCAGTCACCTCGACTGGAATGGAGAGGTCCTTTGCTTAAGATCTCTCGACTACGCTCGAGATGACCGAGTACGACGCTTCTAGATGACCGAGTTAGACACACCCGCGTGACAATGACAATGAACCACTGCGGCCTTAGGCCTATGTATCATTACGTATTAATCTGGCAAGACGTTGGTCACCCTTCAAAAGGGTCCTCAAGGTGCAAGTAATCAAATGACTGGATCGGGTCTTTGGTAGGAGTATTGCAATGACTTTTTGATTTTTTCCTACTTTTTGCAGGATTTTGTATGCTTGTTATCAGTTTTACAAGTTTTTTTGCCTCTTCGTTGAGGTATTCAAATGGCAAGCTGACGATCCTTTTTGGGTGGTTGAGTTGCCCTTTGAGTTTGTGAAAGTACCTGTGATCCATGGTTTCTGGGCATACAGCCTCTCGGTTCGCTTTGCTTATGGCGAGGTGGTTATACCTATGGTCAAGCTCTTGGTTCCGAGTCCCTAGCTTACGCAGCTTTTCCTTCAGCATGCTCCTGGTTTCATAGAGCCTTCTTTGGTGTTTGTTGGCTGCCTTTCTACCCCGAGGCTCAAAGAAATTACCCTCACCATGGGCTGAGACACTTTCCCCTCTGATCTGCACGAGTTTTGCCCAGAAAAGTTCATGAAAGCATTCCGAATAGTCTCTAAAAAATGCCTGAGCCCTCTTGGCATACTCCCCTGCCCAATGCAGGATTGCCTTTTCCTGGCTGGTAAAAAATCCGCGGCGTTGGGACTGAGAGTCAATGAAGGACAGGGCTTGTGCTATTTTGTTTTCAATTTGCGGTAGCCGCCTTTGCATGCTGAGCAATCTTTTTTCGGTTTCGCCTGATGAGCAGGCACCAGCTTGCTTCATCAATGTGGTCATTTCTTCTTTCAGAATATGAGCTTTACGATCCCATTCTCTAAGGCTCACAATCTACTCCTTCCTCAAATCGGAGCTTGCTCCAGGGTCCAGCTGGGACACCTTCCACTCTTGAAACGATAGCCAGTTCTCCTTAAGCACCAACTCATCTTCTTCTTTTTCACACTGTAGGCTTAACGCAACAATTTCCTGGTTCACCTTTTCCATTTCGAAATAGGAATTCCTCAAAATGGTTAACCGAGGGAGTTCACTGCGATAGGAGCTAGGTGTCTTGATGCGTTTGAGGACTTCCCCAATATAATTGGACCATTCTGGCTTAATATTCTCAAAAGATTGGACTTTTTGAGTAAGATGCAGAAGCTTACGACGCAATCGTGACAGATCAAAGAGGGTCATGAACTGAAAGCGTCTTCCCCTCAAGGTGGCTCGTAATAGACCCATCACAATCTGACTATCCTCCACCATGATCTTTGCCATGCTCAGGCACTCACTAAAATAGCGCAGGCAGACTCGTGTTTCCTCGGGAGACCGACTCACACTCGTTGGGATTCCCGTCAAGGAGGTTCCTCCCTGAATTCCCTTCTCCTTCTCCTCTATTTTTTACTCCAAGAGTTGGATATTGAGCCTGAGTTCTTTGAGCAGCAGAATACGCTTTTTGTACTGAGCATTGTTGATTGCATCCTCTCTGCCCATCTGCCTTAAATCAAGCTCAAGGGTAAGGATGCGATGCTGGTAGCGTTCCACCAGATCGCCTAAGGTAGCCCTAGATATGCCAATTGCTTTTAAGCTCACTAAACTTTCCACTAACTTATTTGCAGCCTGACTCAAGGCCAGCTTGCAAGACGGCTTTCTTACCACATTTTCTCATGCTATCCTGTTTTCTGTCGATGGCAGAAACTGCCGATTAACTCTCAAAGATTTTGGTGGATTAGAACATGGCTCAGCCCGAAAATAAACCCTTGGTCAATGTAGCAAAGGGCATTAAATCAGATACTTACCCCATTTGGTTTTTACGCCAAGCAGGACGCTACCTTCCTGAGTATCGCGAGATTCGTGCTCAGATGAGTTTTTTGGAACTATGCCGAGACCCAAAAAAAGCAGCAGAAGTGACCATCCAACCGCTCAAGCGCTTTGACCTTGATGCGGCTATAATTTTCTCCGATATATTGATTCCACCTGCTCATATGGGTCAGACCCTAACCTTTGGAAAAGGGCACGGACCTTTACTAACGCCACATATTCGCTCCAGCAACGACCTTGCCCACCTGAAGCACCCTGATGTGGAAAAAGAGATGGGCTACGTAGGCGACGCCATTACCGAAACGAAGGCACAGCTGGGCCCAAACCAGACCATGATCGGTTTTGCGGGAGCCCCCTTCACCGTTGCGAGTTATATGATCGAGGGCTCAGGAAGCAAGACATACAGCGAAGTAAAGAAGCTGATGTACCAAGAGCCTGAAACTTTCTCCAGCCTTCTGGATATGCTGGCTGAAGTGACAAGTGAGTACCTAAGTATGCAAGTCAAGGCCGGTGCCGAAGTCCTTATGCTCTTTGATAGCTGGGCGGGCAACCTATCCAGCAGCGACTACAGCAAATACGTACTCCCTTCCCTTATCAAACTGGTTGAAGCAAGTTCGAAGAATGGAGTGCCCCTAATTTACTACTCTGGTCAGGGCTCTACAAACTTAAGCAAGCTTGCAGATTTACCTGTGCAGGTGCTCGCAATTGATTGGCGTGTTTCCTTAAGTGAAGCTGCAAGCTTGGTGGGCAGCCATAAGACTGTGAACGCTTTTCAAGGAAACCTCGATCCCATCATACTCAGCTGGGGGGATGAAGCTTTGGTCCGAGAAAAAGTGAGGGAGGTCTTAGACGAAGCCAAGAAGGCACAAATCAAGGGTCATATATTCAATGTCGGTCATGGCGTTTTACCGACCACATCACCTGACGCTATAAAGTGGGCAATCGATGAAATTCGCAACTACAAGGCCTAGAGATTAGCCCATATTGATCTGACAATACCCACTAAGCCCTGAATCCTTACGAATGATATAATCCAACTTTTGGATCAGCTCTTCCTCACCCTCAGTATTGCTCAATTCAGAGTAATTCTGTTGGACAGCTCTGCTAAATCTAGCTAAACCACCATCCTTACAATGACTTAGATGATACACAGTTCTAAGGTGCCTGCCCCGACCGAAGCTTCCATCCATCAAGAAACCATCACGATTTCTTGCGAGGTACTCATGCTTTTTTTGCTTTAGCCTGGAAAAATAAGAACACCCACCTTCGGTGGAGGTAAATTGTAAGGACGATACAATTTGCCCAGTCGTCGTAAAGCCAGGGTCCACGGAGCTTGTACTCTGCTGGCTTGTGTATTCTGTATATCCGCTGGTCGTGCCATGCTTTTTGGTCAAGTACTCTGCGCTACTGTAACCTGGAAATTCATATTTGCGCAGCATTCCATATTTGGCTTTCACTGCGAAGCATTTCTTAGGATCAAGGGCAAAGGCATCGCTGGCAAAGACGAGCACTAACAGCACTAAAAGGCCTTGAATCATTGCGATTTACTCCTTATTGCTATTTTTTCAATGATTTGCTTAAATTAGCTATAATTTATCACAGTACAGATTTTTAAAGAAACCTGACGGCTTTGGGAGGCAACCATGCTACTGGTGTTTTGCCTACTGATGTTGATTGGATGGCAACAAGCTCTTGCTGAGGGCGTGGGGCAAAGTGCATCTGATTTTAGCCTAAATAAGAAATGGCTAAATGCTCTTCACTATAATCCAACAAGGTCGGGGTTTAAAAGTACCACCGATAGCCCCATTTTCTTTCTTTCAAAAGATGGGAAATATAGCCCGGAAAAAGAGCTGCTTGCTAGTAAGGAATTTTTTACTCCTAAGGCTAAGCAAGAAACCCCAGGTAAGTGCCTCCTACCTTTTCGCTATCGAATCCTGGTGGAAGCTCAAATCATCCCACCTGACCCAAGGCCTTGCCCCAAGCTTGAATTCTTCAAAGAAGACCTTGGAACCGACGGTGCTTCGATGGTTTTCGTTGGTCAATACGCAGATAACCCTGCCTCCATCATGGGCCATACGATTCTTGCATTCCACAACAACAGTCGCTACTTAGAGGGTAGCCCTCTTATTTTCCTCGATTATGCTATGAACTTTGCTGCTTCTGTTCCTCCCGACGCTAATATCGTTAAGTACATCACCTACGGAATCTTCGGGGGCTTTCAAGGGCATTACACCCTTCTGGAATTCGGTGATGTTTTTGAAAAATACAATAACATGGAAGGAAGGGATATTTTTTATTATCGTTTGCGGTTCTCGAGAGAAGATTGTGAGCGTCTCTTGGAGCATATTTGGGAATTAATCAGCAGAGCTAGTCATGACTACTATTTCTTCGATGAGTATAGTGGACCCCGTTTTTAGGACCATTTGATAAGTAAAACTCCTAAATGTAACATGCTGAATTTACATAAGG
>JABSRF010000202.1 GCA_013215275.1 Oligoflexales bacterium
TTAGAACCATGCCTTTTTCTCCTTATGTAAATTCAGCATGTTACATTTAGGAGTTTTACTTATCAAATGGTCCTAAATACGGGGTCCACTATAAATCACCCCAGAGTCAAGTATACATGACCAGGAAAATGTAGGAACCGGACTTGGCTTATTTATCGTAAAATCTATGCTTACAAATATGGATGCCAAGATTTTTGTTCACAACGACAATGGGGCAGTTATTACATTGAGCTTTCCTAAAGCATAATAGTTCTGAACTCCGAATTATAATCTTAATAGGCCGCACCTGACATAGCCAACCTGTTGACTGGAAAGTTTAAATTAGGCTATAAGATTTTGAATTTTTTTAAGCCATAAAAAATTATTGCTTTATGCCTAGTCAAATAAGCAGAACTTATTGTAAACTTACTTGTTTTGAGCCCTCAGGGGCTAGCAACTTGCCAAAATAGTCAGCGTCAAACCGAAGCGTACCCTGATCTTGGTCTGACAAGACTTCTGTTGCCAAGTCAGTTTTTCTTTTATGAAGGCTAGTCATCGTTTCTTCAACTGTGTGCCTACAAATAAACCGATAGATCGTGACCGGGTTTTTCTGTCCCATTCGGTAGGCTCTGTCAGTAGCCTGGGCCTGAACTGCAGGGTTCCACCATGGGTCCATATGAAAAACATAGTCTGCTTTTGTCAGATTAATCCCAGTGCCTCCGGCTTTTAATGAGATAAAGAAAAAATCCGCCTCATCATTCTGAAACAGGTCAATATTTCTTGATCTTTCCGAGCTTGGAGTCGTGCCATCGAGATAAAGACACCGAGCTCCATATTCTTCCATAGAGCCCTGAAGCAGCTTCAGAAAACTGGGAAATTGACTAAACACAAGAACCTTATGCCCGGCTTTGAGAAGGTGAAGGGCTTTTTCTTTAAAAAGCTCCATCTTAGAGCTAGCATTTGGCCAATCTGCTTCAATGAGCACAGGGTGTGAGCAAAGTTGCCTCAGTCTGGTCAGGTAGCTTAGTAGCTTTATCCGCACGCTGTTAAACTCCTGGCTATTTTCGCTGTCACTCGAATCATCTTTATTTGCTGTAAGCAAGGCGACCGCTTCCGTGCGTATCTGATCGTACAATTTGCGTTCTTCCCGACTCAGGCTAAGCTGCAAAAACTTCTCAGTTTTTGGTGGCAGTTCTGATAGGTAATCTTGCTTTAATCTCCGTAGTAGGAAAGGCGCAATAATTTGACCGAGTTCTTTTTTATCTTTATTGTCTTCTTTCTCTTTAATCCATTCCTCTTTAAACTGTTGCCAAGGACCCAGTAATGCAGGATGAACTAGGGAAAAAATGGCCCAAAGATCCTGTAAGTTGTTTTCAATAGGAGTGCCACTCAGTGCAATACGGATGTCTGATTTTAATGCCTTAGCAGACTTGTATGTTTTGCTTGTTGGATTTTTACAGATCTGTGCTTCATCGAGGACGACGGCATTCCAAGAAATTTTTGCCAATTGTTCTGCTTGGGAAAGCAACAAGCCATAGCTACAAACGAATAAGGTATTAGGCTTAATGATATTCTGTGAAAGCTTTCTCTCGTTTCTCAAATCAAAGACTTCAAAGTCTGGAGCAAAGCGACTCAATTCTCTTTTCCAGTTTTCTGTCACTGAACTTGGGCATAGAATCAAGCTTGCTCCCCGCTGTGCTCTGTGCAAGAGGAAGCAGATGGTTTGGACGGTCTTCCCAAGGCCCATGTCGTCTGCTAAAACCCCTCCTACGCCCCATTCTGATAGGGTAACAAGCCAATTGAATCCCGTCTTTTGGTATGATCTAAGATTGCCAGTAAAGCTACTTGGCACCTCAGGCTCAGAGGTCGAAGCTTTTTTCATAGCACTAAGGCGCTGGTCCCAATCAGGTGTCGAATCAATCGACAGGAATTCATGCTGTTTTATCATTTCCCAGTCCTCAACCGTACCGGGGCTTGGTCTCAGAATAGGAAGTTTGTCAGTTGAGCTAGCATCATAAAAAGAATCGAGTGCATTAAGGCGTTCCTTTAAACACTGACTTATTTTAAGCCATTTTCCATGCTGGAGCTTAATATAGTTTTTCTTTTGGGCAATTGCTTTTAGCAGGTCTTCTAAGGTGAGGTACTCGCCATTGAGCCGTAGCCCTCCTTTTAAGAAAAACCAGTCATTTTTTTCGCTTACTTCAAGTGTGATGGTTTGTTCTTCTGAGGGTTCAATAATTTCGTATTTTTTTTGCTCGGTATCAGCTGGCCATTCGATGATAATGTTCTGTTTATCTTTGAGCTCATTTAGTCGATCAATCAACTCTATTGCCAGTAAATCATCTTTTATTTCATAACAATTTGGACCAATTGCTGGGTGAGCATTGAGCCTCAAGAAAGATATGAGCTTATTTGATTCCAATAATTCTTGGTTTAGATCTCTTTGAACATATTTTATAGATTTGTAATCGTCTGTATTCCATAAGATTGCGGGCCCCTGTCCCGGTTCTAAGTAGAGTTTATCTTTGGAGTAAGATCCCAGTGGGCATTTGAAGCATTGGACGATGACCCCACCTTGAGCTAATGGGGTTATCCGCAAATAGGTGTACCGAGATGCTTTGGTGCTTGTTAAGCTAAAACTACTGCTAAAAAATTTAATGGCTAGCTGAAGCTGCAATTTTGAGAGATGAGCTAAAATAGGGCTCACATCTTTCATATCAACCAGCTTATTGATGTTTGTGACCAGAAAGTTGCAAAAATCAAATAGGCCCTCAAATGGCATTTCAATTAAGTAAATAAGTTGATTTGATTTTTTATAGATGCAAATCCCTTGAGGAAAGACTCTTATGGTATCTGATGCTTTATCCAAATTGTTGAAAGACCAACTTAAACCCTCTTCTTCGACTCGGAAGGCTAAAGAAAGAGGGTTTTTTTTTATTTCGATAGCTTCGTGATTTGAGTCGAAAAGCATTCGGTTTGCTTCGCTCAATTCATAGAGAATATCAAAGGTAAGGTCGAAAAACTCATTGCCCTTACTCTTGAGCAAGTGCTGACCAACTCTGGCAGCAATGCCCTTATAGGGGGTATTTTGCCAATGCTGCTCATTTTTTATGAACTCAGTGTAGCTTAATGTTTTTTGGTACTCCCAATCGGAAGCATCTCTGACCTTCGCCAGGATGGGGCTACAGACAAAATCCTCGTCCAGGACCCAAAAAACTGCCTTTTCACTGGATTTATGGCCTGGGTCAGAGGGCTCTTCAAGTAATGGTTCGAGCAATGAACTCATCTGCTGCCAAATGGGGCTGGAGATTTCACGCCCCGATAGCTCAGCCGCTACAGTCTTCAAGAATTGATGCTGCGCTAACCACATATGGTGGCATCGATTTTCTTCTAAATCAATGCTTAGCTCCTGACAGGTGCACGAGGTGTAGCTGTAGCCATTTTCCTCGAAAAAAGGCATAACCATCCGGATTTGATAGGTCTGTTTTTTATCTTTGACCGATGCGGTCAATTCATCAATCTCAAAATTCATTTGACTGATTTGCAATGGAGACAGCTTAAAGCCTTTTTTAATCGTCTTGGGAGCATAAGCAGTCTCTAACTCATTCTCCAGGTGTGACCTAATGCTTTTAAGCTGCTCTGCTTCTAGTTCTTCAAGAGAATAGTTCATGGGCATCTCGACGGCTAGAGTGTCTTCTGCAGGATTGGTAAAATATTTTAGTCAACCGGAGAGAAAGTGGAAATAGAATTAAGCAGCTTTAATGAATTTTTTTGCTTTGTCAGGAAGGTCGCTATAGGTGAATGATCCTTCTTCCCAGTATGAGGTTGAAATGACCACATCATTGAAAAGCCTGCAGAAGTCAGACTTTGTAATTGTGAAAATACCCACCTCTTCGATGGTGATCTTAAAGGATTGGGTTTCGGAAAGTGGGTCAATTTTGTGCTTATAGAAAGTAAGCTTTGCAGAGTTCCATTCTGCACCAATCCCAAACTTTGGAGGCTCAGCCTTTTTGCGACGCTTTTTAACAGAGCTTCCGTCGCGTTTTACCCCTGAACTGCGGCCTTTAGAAACATGTTTTTCTATTGCGTGGACTTGCTCTTGAGTGAACGTGTCAACAAACCTGTCCTGGCTGACAAGGAAAGGCTCCTCAAACAAGCCCTCAGGTACCGTTAATACCTTTCCTTGCGGGTTTATAATGGTCATTTTGTTGTCTGGAGTCTTTTCGAGCAAGATGAAAAGGAGTTTAGAATTGATATTCCTAATGGCGTTTACATTCATAAGAGTAGGCATATGTACGTTTATCCATACAAAGTTTGAGGATTTCTGTTCAAAACAACGAAACTAAGCTCGTACCAAATTTCCTAAAATGGTGTAAGTTTTTTTATGAGATTTTCATTATTTTTTTTCCTCTTGCCAAAGGCTTTCACTAAAATAGCTACGTTATTGAATAGCTTACCTCACTATTATAACGTAGATGAGTCTTAGTGTGTTGGGTTTTGAGGGGGTTGAAAAACTAACGCCCTTCATAAGGGCGGCTCCATCGAAGGAACAGAATGGGCTGTTAAGAAGAAGTGTTCAATCCAGGTTTTGCTTTTCGCAATTTGGTCTTGGTTGTGTAAGGAACAGCGCCGTTACCACCCAGTCCTCCTTCAGGGAAGTTGAAGGAGTCATTAGAAGAGTCTGACCTAAATGCGTTTTCAATGGCCATGCGGTCAGCCGCCAACAGGTCATAGTTTATTGAAGGCTTCTTAGCCTCCCTGTCGGCATCACTAGAATAGGTGGCACCCCCTTTATTAGCCGCTCTCTCTTTTTTAGTTTTGGCTTCCTTCTGAGGGGCGCTATCTGCTGTCGCTCCAGCAAATGCCCTTGTTAGCAAATTTTGCTCTTCTTTGGTCTGGCCTTCAGATTTCCTGCGCTTATAGTAGGCACGTTGGTAGGCTCTTTGCTCAGGAGTTGTCTTGAAAAGCTTGGCTGAGGCTGGCGATGTCTGTGCATTTTCCGCTTTTTTGCGGTGATAGTATTGACGAGCATAAGCACGCCGTTTTAACTTTTTGATTTCTTCTTCACTTAGCTCGCTTAAATCCGCATCTGTCTCAATATCAAGTTCAAAGTCTGCCTTACTTTTTGCCTTTGCAGACTGTTTGCTCTTTAATGATTCCGTTTTAGATGTGCTTTTCTTTTCTTTTTTAGAACCTTCTTCGCTAGAGCTGGCTCCTTTTTTGAGCCCTTTTTTTAAGTGTTTACTAAGCTCAAGGAGCCCGTCAATACTTAGAGCGTTGCTTGACAGCTGCACCTGCAAAAAAGCTTCTCTCTTTTTTTGAATTTCCTTTTCTACAACGAAGTTAAGGAAGCGAGGGTCTAGGTCTTGCTCAAATTGATGCCAATAAGCATCCTTAATGGATTCTAAAACAATTCTTGGATGGGTTTCTTTCATCACTTGTTCTTTCCATGATTATGTAGGTTTGAAAGACTATAAAAAAAGGATTATTTTTTTAATAAGTTATTAGTCGGCAAATACCTGCAATACACTCAATTTGGTATGACTCGAAAATCTAGAAATTGATGCTAGCAGCAACTACTTCGAACTGAAACAAACTCTCTTATGGTTCAATAAACTCTAAGGAGATGTAAACGATCCATTCACCTTCTAGTATATAACATCTATGTTCTATCCGGTCATTAGAAAATTGTCAAAAACCAAATTTTTTAGATCAAAAAGTTAGAAATTTCTAATGGGCTTTGAGGGTTTGAAGAATGGGGATATTTTTTGTCGTGGTTGAGGCCCGGTGTGCATAGATTTTGAGTTTTTGTTTTAAGCCCAAACAATTTTTTAAATGCAAAGTTTAAAAAACCTAAACTAGATTTGGCAGTGGTTTTTAAGGGTAAATTCGAATCTGTATTTATTAACGGTCTGTAATTATTGTTCTAATACGGCTAAGTGAGTTATGCTTTTCAAGCACAGGCATTCTAGAGCTAGGTGTAATAAAAAAATTGATGACTTCTAACTTTTAACCAAAACTATTAGAAGCTATGATTGTGGGCAGCTGCCTAAGCTTGACTTTACTTTGTAATTTTTTGGCTTAGAATATATTGGATTCTAATCTAATAATTTCTATGGCTCTTTTAGAATATTTGACGAAAATAATTCCTCCCCATTATGGGGATTGATAGGAGGTTTTGTGATTAGTGAAAATCCTTGGGATAAGCCAAGAATTACACCGAAGGAGCACTATTTGGCCAAAGTCACCTTAATTTCTACAGGTGGTACCATAGAGAAGATCTATGATGAATCCAATGGAGAGATGAAAAATTGTGGGCCTCAGATTGAAAAGAACCTATCCGATGCCCTTAGGTTGCCGTACTGCGACCTTGAATTTGTTTCCTTGATGAGCAAAGACTCACTTTTTATGGATGATCAGGACCGTCATAAGATTTTGGAGTGCTTAAAATCATATGAGAAAACAGGAAATCCGATTATTGTGTTACACGGAACGGATACTATGGAGCACACGGCACAGTATTGCGCTCAACTAATGGAAAATCCAGAAGTTCCCATAGTTTTTACAGGATCAATGAAACCTTATGGATTTCAAGACAGTGATGCCATGCAAAATGTTTGTGAAGCATTACTTGCAGCAAAATTTTTAAGTGCTGGCTTATATGTGGTGTTCCATAATCATATTTTCGATGCTACCAAAGTGACAAAAAATCGCGATAGAATGACATTTGAAACCGTATAGATGATAGGTAACTCCAAATAAATGTCCTACCCATTGATGGTTAATTTTAGTACAGTTCTGGCCTGTGATTGCGCACTCTAT
>JABSRF010000203.1 GCA_013215275.1 Oligoflexales bacterium
TGCTCAAAAGGCTATCAAAACCCATTTGCCAAAAAACCTCAATTTTACCATTTAAAAGATCGCTTGATTAGGGACTAATTCTTGAACCTGGGCCGCATCAAAGTACTTTGGATATTTTATGATGTTCTCTGGACTAGTTTCCGTCGCATGGTGGGTTTTAAAGATAATGTAGGCTGAACCCAGGACCTTATAATTTTTAACTCCTTAGGCCAGCATGAGCTTTGGCTCAGGTCCTTTCGCACTGTCTATAAGACGCGACACTATTGTCTTAGGCTTTTTTTTCAGGTTTGCACCACAAGCTTTTTGTTCAATCCAAACAGTTTCTCTTTAGCTGATTTGTAAGCTTTTTCATGATCTACAACAGGCTTTGGATAGTCTCTACCAATCTTGCAGTTATAAGCCATTTGGTCAAAAATGGTCATTTTATGAGGCTCAGCAAGAAACTCAGAAGGCACTGAAGCAAGTTCAGGCACCCATTTTTTAATAAATTCTCCGTTAGGATCTTGGTCCTTCACCTGCTTGATCGGTGAGTAAATTCGCATAGAATTGATCCCAGCAGTGCCTGCATGCATTTGAAATTGGCAGTAATGAATACCTGGTTCAAAGTCAAGAAAATGCCTAGCGAGAAAAACAGCAGGCTTTCTCCAGTGAAGCCACAGATGATTCGCTGAGAAAGACGCTAGCATTGCTCGCATTCGAAAATTAATCCATCCAGTGTGTAAAAGACATCGCATACAAGCGTCTATCAGGGGATAGCCGGTTTCACCCTTTGACCATAATGAAAAATAGTGTTCATTAAAGCTGGATCTAAGACCATCATACTCGAAATCAAAATTATCAAACTCTATCTGAGGTGCATCTTCTAACTTTTGAATAAAATGACAATGCCAATTCAACCTCTTTTGAAATGATGCTAGGGATACTCCCCAATTAGGTAGCCTATGATGCCTTACAAAAGCCTGTTGATCTCTTGTCCTTTGGTAGACTCTTCGCAACGAAATATTGCCAAAAGCTAGGTGAGGGCTCAGTCGACTGCAAGCATTCCCAGCAAGCACCGGGGTAGACATAGATTTTTGGTAGTGCTCACCTCTTGAATTGAGAAAACTTTCTAAGGTCTTTATTGACCTTAGCTCACCGCCTCTTTGTCTCCTTGTCTTCGTATCAGTTTGATCTAGTGGAATTGTTTGAGGGTAATTTTCGAGAGGGTTGTGGGGTAATCTCCTCGGTACAATCTCTCTACGATTCATAAACTTTGACCACAAGGACGACCAATCACCTCCCTCTTTTTGCGGCCTCGTGACTCCAAATTGTGGGTATTCGTTCCAGGACACACCTTCTGAACGACACCAATTAGCCACTCTTATATCCCTTTGGTAAGTCCTCATATTGCCTGTTTCTTGATGAGAAAACAGATGCTTAAATCCAAGCTGTTGATATAAATCACTCAGTATTTGGGGGAATTTGCCTATTTTGACAGTCAAACCTCCTCCCTGCTTCTTAAGTAGTCCATGAAGCTGGGAAAGGCTTTCTTCAATGAAACCATGATGAGAGGCATCGTACTCTCTTGATTCCATTACTTCAGTCTCAAATCCATACAAATAAATCACTTGATCGAAGTTGCCAGCCTCGAACAGAGGGCGATGGTCGTGCACTCTTAGGTCACGTTTAAACCAAACAACAGAAGTATTCACTGAAATTCCTACCAAGAAGAAAAAATCTTTAATATTGACCGTTAAAATTACGCGAACATTGAGTTTGTCGTTGGGGTATTAGTATTAAGATTCCCAAACCGGTCGTATGAAAAATATTTAGTCACCAAAGTGAAGCATTTAATCCTGACTTATATGCTTAATGGAATAATTTTACACTAATTTTTTTTGGATAAACTTCGCCTACTGCCATGCTTCTGATAAACTCTTTCGGACTCGGATTTTACCTCAGGTCTTTTTTTCAAAGCATATATTTTTTTTCTAGCTTCTGCATATGCAGCCTTGTGGTCTACGATTGGCTTCGGATAGCCGCTTCCGAGTTTGAGCCCCACTTGCTTCTGCAGTTGACTACTCATAGCCTGAGGATTTCCTAAGTATTATGCGGGTACAGAAGCTAAGCTTGGTATGTAGCTCTTTACAAAGAATACGTTTGGGTCTTGATCAATTTGCTGCTTTTCAGGTGAATAGATGCGAATAGCATTAATCCCTGTGACGCCCGACTGCATTTGGAATTGGCTATAGTGAATCCCTGGTTCTTAGTCTAAAAATAATTCAGCAAGGTATTCTGCAGGACGTTGCCAAGGTAGCCACAGGTGGTAAGAGCTAAAAGAAACAAGCATTGCTCGCATCCTAAAATTGATCCAGCCAGTCTGTCTAAGATACTTCATACACGCATCAATAATTGGGTATCCTGTTTCACCCAGCTTCCAAGCTTCAAACTTTTCCTCATCAAACTCTGAGCGAAGCTCGTCAAAACCCCTGTTCAAATTAAAGTGTTCCAGTGAGGGCTCATCCTCCAGTTTCTGCATAAAATGGTAGTGCCAACGCAGCCTCCCACTAAATGCCGACAAGGACCGTCCCCAATATTTTGGCTTTGGGTTGATCGATTTAATCTCTTCCTGCCTTTGCTGGGTCGCTTGAAATACCGACTTAATAGAAATGTTCCCGTAGGCTAGATAGGTGCTTAAACGAGAGCGGGAGTTTTCCGCAGTGATCGGAGAGGACATTTCGGAGGAATAACCCTTTCCTCTTTCTGTCAGAAAACTCTGGAGTAAGGCATGAGCCTGAGATTCTCCGCCTTTTTGTATCTTATCTTGAACGAGTCCTTTTACACCGAGTTCACTTGGGGTGTACAGAGTAGGGTCTTTTCTTGTGTTATCACCGGCAAGGTTCAAGCTGTTGGGAGCGGGGATGATGGCTTCGTTCATCCGCTTGTTCCAGCTACGTGCCCACCCATCCCGATTCTTGAGTGCTCTTATGACTCCAGTCTGCGGAAACTCTTGCCACTTAACACCAGCTTCCCGGCACCACTCCTTAACCCTGATATCCCTTCGATATGACAAATGGTTGCCAGTCTCCTCATGGCTAAGCAGAAGGGTGATGGGCGTGCGAGAATGAATCTGAGCAAAGACTCCGGGGAGAGTCCCTCTGAAGGTGGTAAGACTCGCACCAAGCTTACGCAAATTTTGATCTAATTCTGCCAAAGAATCATTCAAAAAACTATGTTTGGCAGGTGAGTAGCTTGCCTCGTTGAGAAGCTCTTGTTCGTAAACATAAATAAACTGAGCCGGCCCAAGCTGTGAGGCAAGTGATAAGGGCTTATGGTCGTAAACTCGCAAGTCTTTTTTAAACCAAACTACAATCATTATTTCCTTTTTCCCTGGCTTGGACATCTATGCTTTGTCAAGGTTCTTCCAAATTTGCAGCGATGCTTTGTTGATCGTCCAGAGACTCGCTTACGCCAAAGCTTAAAGCTGCTAGGCTTTAGGTGGTTTCGCACGATCTTTATTACTTCTGACTCGTTGAGCCCTGTTTGGAAGCTAATCGCCTCAAACGGAGTGCGATCTTCCCAAGCCATTTCAATGATTCGATCAAGTGGGTATTGTTCTTCATTGTTTTCAGCACAGATCATAGGTTCACCTTTGACAATTTGGACAAAAATACATGGGCTGGTTCGGGCTATCGATACGCTTGATTTTCGTGCCGCAAACATGACATGGTAGGTCCATACGCCCATAGACATAGAACCTTAATTTGCTCGGCTCAGCATGGCCTTCTAATTGCTTTTCATACTCACTTTTTTTACGGGTAAAGCCCGACTGTACATAGGACCTTTTTGGAATGATTAAAATGGCTTTTGCTAGCTCATCCAAGCTATTTGCAGCTATTTCATAAACCTTAAGCTCTGGCCTAATACCGGCATTGAAAAGTATTTCATTTCTCAGATAGTTTCCGATGCCTGCTACAAACTTTTGATCAAGTAAGAGTGATTTAATTTTTCTTTTTTGATACTTTGGTTTTTTCAGTAAAGCTCTGATTTCTTTCCACGTAATGCCCTTGTCCAAACAGTTTGGTCCTAGGTCCTGGATATAGGGATGCTCATGGATCTTATCTGTGGGTACCACCTCAATATCAGTGGCACTAAAAAGACAGGCATGAACTTTGTCCGTACTTAGCGATAGTCGCAATGAGCCAATAGGATTTTTGGACTGGCCTTCACCATGTGAGAGAACCTTCCATTTTCCGTACAAGTTGTTATGACTGTATATTGAAAGTTTGTTTTTGAAATTAATGACAATTGCCTTGCCGTAAGGGATGATCGACTGTACCCTACTTTTTGATAGGCGTCCTCTGAACTCGTCTGGTTGACTGTGGTAAAAATACACCTGTGTCAGTTTCTTCCCCACCAAAACTGAACTTAAATCATCAACTTGTCTTTGAGTTTCTGGACCTTCAGGCATAAAGGTATCCTTTCAACATACTATGTAAAATACTTTCAGTGGTTTATATTGCACGAGACTCCAAGATCTACTCTACAGCCTTCTGGCATTTGAGGAGATTTCTTTCAGGAGAGTCACTAGCTGAATACGGCTAGTTTAGATATTTGGATGGCTTAATTGAAAGATAGAGGCCTATGCCAACAGGCGGGTAAAGATCCAGCCTTTCTATAACAAATATAATTCAATAATATTAGATTTTTAAAACAAAAACAGAGCTAACCCATCCAAGACCTGAAAGGAAGGAAGGAGTTCAGTTGAGGATGAATCAGCTTAGAAGAAAGGACTTCCCTTTTTGGGAAGACAAAACAAATTTGCTTACTTAAGGAACCTGTATAGAACAGCGAAAACCTGTATGGTTGCCGTATTCAAATCCCTCAAAATCACTAGTAAAGAGTCCTGCACTATTGAACTCATCGTATTTTCCACCTCTTGTTAACCAACGATCGTACTTGCCAGAATCACCTTTTCTGTATTTTCCAATCCCGAAGGTTGAATTCCAGAGATTGTCAATGGCGATCTGAGGAAGCAAATCTGTTAGAGCCAAATATTGATTTCCTGATACATCAGTAAACTCCTGATGACCAGACACTGCTATAGGTTGGTTCCATGGGACTAGCTCCATATTGACAAGGTCCGTAGCATTACCAGCAACATCCCAAACGATCGCTCCATTTGAAAGGACGTGAGTCCTGCGTTGATCGAGGGAGTCACCGGCTGTGTTCCCAATACAATTTGAGCTCTCAAAAAATACATCCGCATCATTTTCACTCGCTGGGCACCTTTTATTAGGGAAAGAGTCTGAATGGCCACGGATTAAGGTGCCTGTCCCAACTATTCCAGAGGTCCAATTCTCACCAACTCCAGTCATATCGGTTACCATGCTCATCCATTGGACATTAGTTATGAGCTGGAATCCCTGTCCGAGAGATTCGCAAGCATCTATTGCCACCTGTTCAGTGGTCCATCTGTTCCCTACGAGCCAAGGATTTTGTGCTGGCATGGACATGGCAGAGTCATCTACTTTTTTTGCTTCATACTTCATGCCCAAAACTCACCAGCTGGATAATGATCACTTGCTGGAACCGGAACCCAGGTGCCACCAACGGTAATCGTATGGCAATAGTGATGGACAAAGCCGTCCCCTGATGAGGTTTCACCCACATTTCCTGCAAGATCCACAGCACGAACATTAGCAAAGTAATCCACCCCAGTGCTCAAACTTAGATCACTAAAACCGACCTTTTGGCTGTCGTCTGTGATGCTTGTCCAAGCTTGGACGCTATCATCACCAGGAGCGGTCCCAATACTGACTTCATAGTGACTAACTCCTGAGCCTAAGTCTTCCGCATCCTCCCAAGAAATCTCAGGTGAGTCTGTTCCTGACCTTGAAGCATGGAATCCGTCATTAACTGCTGCTGCGCTTGGGCCCTGATCATCATGAATAATGCTGTCACCGAGGCAGTTACTTTCATTGCCAACCAGATCCCTTACCTTGATAAAAACAGACGTTTCCATGTTTTCACCGTCCAAATCCCAAGCTTCAACTAACGGAGAATACGGCTCCCAAAACCCACCTTCCATACAACCAGGGGTGTTGCTTAGATACATCTCGAAAGCATCTTCTGACTTCACAGTCAATGAAACTTCCTTAGAGTTTGTAAACTCGGCACCATCGTTAACACTTATTTCAAGACCTTCTGGGGCCAGCCCATCATGGAGGACCTCGTCCATGGTGCACTCGCTTTCATTTCCGATTTCATCCCGAAATTTAGCGTACACCTGATTAGATGCATTCACCTTGCCCAAAACCCAGGATTTTTCTGAGGTATAAGGCTGCCAAACACCACCACTCTCACAGCCTTCAGTCCCGGTCACATAGATTTCTGATGCTCCCGTTGCTGACAAGCTTCAGCTAACATTGGTCGAGCTTACGGCGCTGATACCACCCTCAATATCAATTGCGATATCAGTAGGAGGCGTGTCGTCATGGGTGATACTGCTGCTAATACACTCACTTATATCCCCAGAGTTGTTTCTAAATTTTACATAAACAGAGGACTCTGTATTAGGAGTCGATAGTTTCCATTCACGATTGAGCGAATATGGCTCCCATTCTCCATCTGAAGCACAACTAGACGTGTTGGTTACGTACATCTCGTCTGCACCTAGTCCCTAATCAAGTGACCTTTATAATGGCATAATTTTCAAGATTTTCACTGGATACATGAGCAAATTCACCATA
>JABSRF010000204.1 GCA_013215275.1 Oligoflexales bacterium
CATCCGTTTCTACCAAAATATAGCGTTCTGATCACACATGAATAGTGGGTAGAATATTTATTTGGAGTTACCTTAGTTTTCTAGCGGTGCAATGCACTCTTTGAAGCTGTCACTGTATTCTTGATAAACCTTATTTTGGGATAGGCTTACATCAGCCCATTCTGGGCTGTAGTTGAGTTTATCGTCTCCTCCAGAGTGAAGCGCAATCACATGATTGATGTCATCAGCTTCATAGATTTTTTTACCGTTAACTCGGAGTGTTACTTTAAGGATTTGCCTAATATATAACTCTTCAAGTTTAATGATCTGCTCTTCAATGGGTGAAGATTCAAATGGGTTGCTTACTTGCAAGATATTTTTCTTTTTTGAAATGAAAACCTTTGCCAAATCTGAAATTCCCAAGTTTCCCTCGTAAGGAATTCTGATTTTTTGTGCATAACCGTTTAAAAGTGGATAAGTCGCTTCATCCAAGTCAACTTTTACTCCAGAGTCAGTGCTTGCTCCTGTTAAGCTAAACTTGAAAATTGGAGTCGGAATCGCAGACTGAACAGACTGTTTATAAATGCTCACCTTGACCCCATCTTCAGTGGTGCTTTCACCATTTGGGGGCCTTGGTGTCTCTGTTGGTGGGTTCTCAGGGTCAATCTCTTCCTCTACTTTTTTTGCAATTGCTTTGGCGTCTTCGAATAGTGTTCCGCTGGTGTATTTGTTAGTTACGTCTATTGGGTTGACGATATTGCCTGTGACAATGATTTCTACCTCTTTGATCTTGTCTTCTTCTAAGCAAGTTTCAGCTTCCCTCACAAGCCTTGCTTGTTTTGCAGCAGTGCTTTCGCGGTTATCAAGTGGGTTAGATTGGTCTTGGTTAGAGTCTTCGACCTGTTGTGAGCCAGCGTTGTTGGATTGACTCTTGCTGGAACTCGTTTCAGTGCTTCGCTGACGAGGGGCAGAGCTTTGACTACTTTCATTTGCGCAACCGTAGAGGCTGACGAAGAAAAGTACGATCATGACCCGTGTCGATATCAGAGTTTGTCCATTTCTCAGCATGTTTAGACCTAATTTTTGTAGGAATATGAATACAATAGCCGATGCCAATGCTATTAAGCGATTTTTTCTGCAATACTTATCGGAAATGAGAGAAAAATCATCACTAAAACTTAAGTGATGGGAAGGATCTTATTTTATTTTAGTGGTTTACAAAAACGTCCTCAGCCTTGGCTATCGCGGCTAGGAAAGCATCGATATCAGAACGGTCGTTGTAAATATAAGGAGACATGCGGGTGGTTGCAGGGCTCTTGAGGATGGACATCAAAGGCTGGGCGCAATGATGGCCTGCTCTAATACAAACACCCTGAGAGTCCTGGAAAGCAGCTAAATCATGGGGGTGGATCACTTTATGGGTGAAGGTAAGGGTCCCAATCCAGTCGTCACCTGGTTGTGTGTGCAGGGTTACATGAGGATTGTTTACCAGGGACTCGAAGGCATATTGGCCTAATTGCCGATCATGCTCAAGGGCAGACTGACGGTCTAAGCTAGTCAGAAAGTCTACGGCAGCTCCTAAGCCGATCACTTCTGCGATGGCAGGGGTTCCAGCTTCAAACTTGTAAGGAAGTGGGGCGTAGGTGCTTCCCTCTAGGCTAACTGATTCGATCATGTCCCCCCCTCCTAAGAAAGGGGGCATGGCATCAAGAACTTGTTTCTTACCGTACAGGACACCAACGCCTGTTGGCCCTAGCATTTTATGAGAGCTAAAGCAGTAAAAATCGCAGTCAAGCTCACTCAAGCTTGTACTTAAGTGAGGCACAGCTTGGGCGCCATCGATTAAGGTTTTTGCGCCTACCTTTTTGGCTAGGGCAATGACTTCCTTGATGGGGTGAATGATGCCTAGTACGTTTGAAACATGAGCGCAGGCCACCAGTTTCGTTTTGGAGCTGATAAGTTCCTTAGCAGCCTCTAGGTCAAGGCGTAAGTTATCCTTTAGGGGAATGTACTTTATGACAATCCCGATTTTTGCCGCAAGTTGGTGCCAAGGCACGAGGTTAGAGTGATGCTCAGAAACGGTTAAAACAATTTCATCACCTGCTTTAAGCTCACTTTCTCCCCAAGACCGAGCTACTAAATTTATGGACGCTGTCGTGCCGGAGGTAAAGATGACCTGCTCCCTTGGCACGTTACCTAGAAACTGTGCAATTTTATCTCGGGTGTCTTCAAATGCTTTGGTCGCAGCCTCACTTAGGCGATAAACTCCACGATGAACATTTGCATTGAGCTTAGTGTAGGCATGGTTTACGGCATCAATGACCGACTGAGGCTTCTGGCTTGTTGCCGCACTATCGAGGTAGTGGAGGGGCTCCTGTTGTTGGAATATGGGGAACTGGCTTCTAACTTTGCCGGGGTCAAATCCGCTTACTGCAAGCATGCTAACTTCCTACTACATTTTGCTTTTTGATGGCTAAAACAACGCCTGGTGTGTTGAACAGCAAGGTAAGAGTATCAATGTTGAGTGATCTTATCAACATTTAAGCTTCCGAGGCAAACACTCCATTGTACCATAAAAGCTAAGGCCCTAATTCGTATGTTAAAGTTTAGGGGAGACTCAATAAATTTTTGCACTAGCTTGTCCTAAACAAAAACAGATTTAACAAGTGTCATCGGGGATTGCACATGCGCTATAAGCACGCCTATGAGCTTAGCCTCTTAAAATGGGTTCTATTCTTGAGTTTTTTCTTTTTCCTGGGTGAAGCAAGCGCAGCTCCCCTTAGTAGCTCCGTCAGCTTAGGGGTTATTAATATGGAGTATACGGGGCTTAGCATTCAAAAAAGCTCTGATTCTGATTTGCCCTCATGGCATGTCAGCAGTTTTTTCCAAAAAGGTGAGTTTATTCAATTAAATGGTGATATTCAGTATTTTTTCTCCCCAACGGGAATGCAAAGTAACCAAATGCGTGGACGCTTTTACAGCGGAATTGGAATGCGGGTGGTCAGCTATGCAAAGCGAAAGGATGATGAAGAGTATTGGCTTAGGATTCCTCTCGGGACTCAGTTTGAAATGATTCCTATGCGCCTTCAGGTGTTTGGTGAGGTTACTTTTTTTTCGGGGCCTATTCCTGAAACCAAGTTGAGTTTTTCCCCATCCTTGGGAATGAGGGTTTTGCTCTAGCTTAAGCGATCACCCTGTGCCTCAGATGCCTCTATTTCCAAAGAAGCGAGTCGAGGCTGCCGTTTTGCTCAAGGCTCAATAAATCGGTAAAGCCACCGACGTGATGGTCTCCAATGAATATTTGGGGGACCGTGTAGCGTCCGTTGGCTTTAGCAATCATTTCATCTCTTTTTTCAGGGTAATGATTGATATCAATCTCTTGGAAGCTTACGCCCTTGGTGTTGAGCAGTTTTTTTGCTGCCACACAGTATGGGCAGGTGGATTTGGAGTAAACCAGAACCGATTTATGCTGCGGTCTCTTATTCATCGAGGATTCTTTATCCATGTTTAAATAACTCACGCTTAAAACCCCTAAGGATAATGCTAAGGCACTGATGCCTAACCAACTTTTTTTAAACTTTGTGCGAGGCAAAGTATCTCCTGTTTCTGCTGCAGTAGCAAAAAGATCCAGGCAATCATAGCTGAAAGCAATGCTGAGTCAAGACCTGCCCAAGTTTCATTATATTGCTTCGTCTGTAGAGGCTGGCTCAGGCGTGCTAATGGAGCCTTCATTTTCTGAGAGCATGTCGGTAAGTAGATTTAGCTCGGTCGCTACTTCTATGAAAGCATCTCCCTTGCGCAGGTTCACTCTTTGCGAAAAATCACCAGAGCGAATTCTTTCTAGTTGGCTTCTAAATGCCACCGTGGGCCCTATTAATTTGTGGGTGTAAGTTACAGAAATAATGATGTTAGATATTAAAAAACCCATAACCAATAGGCCTATCCACCATTGAGAGGCGGTTGCGTATTCAAAAAATAGTTCTCTTGTCTCGCTTCCAGAATCCGTCAAAACCACGACAATTTCAGCAAAATCTCTCAAATTGAGGTAGACGATCAGTAAGATTACGCTGGAAAAACACAGTGCGAGTAAGATCGAGTACAGGCCTAGCTTAATTTGTAGCAAGGGTTGTAACAAATAGTTGCGTATTCGCCGTTGGTCTTTTGGGCTTTCAATGCTGGGTGCTTGGGTCATCAGCAGCTCCTTGCACGAGAGAGGGCCTTCGAAGGGGCACGATCATTTGACAAACGATATTGGGCTTCTACTTAGCTTAAGAGTATCATACCTAGACTTTTTTTTTCGACTTGTCCCAAATGATTGCTAGGAATCAATAAAATAGGTAGTCTCATCATTCTGCCTAGTCCAGCGAGTATGCTTAGGACAGAGTCATGATCTTATTCACTTTAAGGAGCAATTTGTTATGTCACATGGAACGTTTATGGTACCTACTCCGCAAAATGAGCCTGTACTAAGTTATGCTCCCGGTTCAGAAGAACGCGCTAATTTAAAAACTGAGCTGGCAGCGCAAAAGTCACAAACTGTTGAAATACCGATAGTTATAGGTGGTGAAAAGGTGTTTGACCGAGAAACCTTGGACCTTGTTAGCCCTCACAATCGCAAGTTAACCTTGGCTAAGGTCGCGCAGGCAAATCGTGATGACGTCAGTAAGGCCATTGATACTGCTATCGCTGCAAGAAAGCAGTGGGCTGCACTTCCCTGGGAAGAAAGAGCTGCTGTCTTCCTAAAAGCAGCAGACTTGATATCAGGCAAATACCGACAAAAAATGAATGCAGCAACGATGCTTGGCCAAAGCAAAACTTGTCATCAGGCAGAGATTGAAGCAGCTTGTGAACTTGCTGACTTTCTACGTTTTAATGCGTATTTTGCACAGAAAATTTATGAAGAACAGCCGATGCACTCGCCTTATGGCCAGTGGAATCGCAGTGTCGCTCGGCCTATCGAGGGTTTCGTTTTTGCGATTGCCCCCTTCAACTTCACGGCAATCTCATTGAACCTAGCTTGCGCCCCGGCCCTTATGGGGTGCGGTGTTCTTCTTAAGCCTTCTCATACGGCAACCCTTGCCACCCATTATGGCCTTCAAATTTTGGAGGAAGCAGGCTTACCTGCTGGTGTGATTAATCTGGTTCATGGTGATCCAAAAATGATTGGGGAGCTAGCCTTATCCCACAAAGATCTAGGAGGCATTCATTTCACAGGATCAACGGGAGTATTCCAGCACCTTTGGTCACAAGTAGGAAGCAACATCAAGAATTACCGGTCTTACCCTCGTATTGTCGGTGAAACGGGAGGTAAGGACTTTGTATTTGCACACCCTTCTGCCGATAAAGACCAGCTGTTAACTGCTTTAATCCGTGGTGCTTTTGAGTACCAAGGGCAAAAGTGTTCAGCAGCTTCCAGAGCTTATATTCCCAAGTCTATTTGGCAGGAACTTAAGAAAGACCTCATCGAAAGCACAAGCAAAATAAAAATGGGAGACCCTGAAGACTTTAGTCATTTCATGGCTGCCGTGATTGATCAAAAAGCTTTTGATAAGATCAATGCTTATATTGAGCATGCTAGGGCTGCAAAGGATGCAAACATTATATGCGGTGGTGAGTATGATCAAAGCCAAGGGTATTTTATAAGGCCCACGGTGATTGAAACGACTAACCCAAAGTATAAGTCTATGGTCGAAGAAATCTTTGGCCCTGTTTTGACGGTCTACCCATATGATGATGCGCAGCTTGAGGAGACTCTTCAATTGTGCGAAGAAAGCACTGATTACGCTTTAACAGGAGCAATTTTTGCAAAAGATCGTTATGCTGTTAAGAAGCTATGTGACTTTTTCGAAAATACAGCAGGTAACTTCTATATCAATGATAAACCAACTGGTGCGGTCGTAGGGCAGCAACCCTTTGGAGGAGCGAGAGGTTCCGGCACAAACGATAAAGCAGGCAGTATTTATAACTTGCAGAGGTGGATCTCTCACAGGACGATCAAAGAAAACTTCTTGCCCATTACTGCCTATGAATACCCTCATATGGGAGAGAGTTAATGCTACTCCAGCAGCTAGATAGCTACCGACAAACAATCGGCTTAAGGATGTGGGCCTTTGCCAAGGTTCCCATGCTCTATTGGGTGCGCCCATCGATCGTTGAGCTGACTGATAAGCGGGTGGAGATTGCAATTCCACTATGCAGAAGAAACCGGAATCATATGAAGTCTATGTATTTTGGGGTCTTAGTTTGTGGAGCTGATGTTGCTGGAGGGCTTTTAGCACTTAAAACCAGTTATGATTTAAAACAACCAGTTTCTCTTATTTTCAAAGATTTTAGTGCTCAGTTTTTCAGACGACCAGATGCTGACACTCACTTTATTTGTGAGCAGGGCAAGGAGGTTTCTGGCCTCGTTAAAAAAGCAATTCGAACTGGAAAAAGAGAAGAAACCACGGTTGAAGTCATTGCGACCTGTCCTGAAACTAGCGCCGAAGAGCCAGTGGCAAAATTTGGCCTAACCCTTTCCGTAAAAAAGGCCCACAAAAAACCTGGCGGCATTATTATGGATATTCTTGGTGATTTGCTGCCGCTGCCGAAGGCGTAAGGTAACTCCAAATAAATATTCTACCCACTATTCATGTGTGATCAGAACGCTAGGTAACTCCAAATAAATATTCTACCCACTATTCATGTGTGATCAGAACGCTATATTTTGGTAGAAACGGATGC
>JABSRF010000205.1 GCA_013215275.1 Oligoflexales bacterium
CATCCGTTTCTACCAAAATATAGCGTTCTGATCACACATGAATAGTGGGTAGAATATTTATTTGGAGTTACCTAAAAGCTCATTGCACTGTCCGCCCTGCAGCAAGCAAGCAGCTAGGCTCCTCGTGAAACCCAGTAAGCGATCTATAAAAGCAGAAGCTGCGTGCCTCTTGAGCTCTAGATGAGTTAATTTAGATCAACGGTTTTCGTCAGGTCTGGACAAGAAACCGAAGCAATTTCTCTAACTCTGTCCTGCAATGCCTCAGCCCAACGTGCAACTATCAATTGATTGATCGTGCCTGGACTACTATCACGGTTCGCTTTTGTGATCTCGGACTTCAAATGGGAATCCACAAGTTCGAAATGCGCGGATTCGAAAATTAGCTTTAGCTTCTCTAGATCAGGCTTTTCAAGCCTTTGTAACAGAAAGGCTTTCCCCTGTTCCGAGATATATTTGATGCCATCGAAAGGTGTGTTAACCCTGCAGGTGGAGCGATCTTTAAAAACAGGCTTTTCACTCCATTTATAAAAATCTCCGCTAGAGTGGGCAAATAAATCGTCGGCTCCAAAGCTTACGCCTAAGTCATTGATATACATAGCTGGTTGGCGGCAAATACCTGTGTCGAAATCATAATCATTTTTTGGACAAACCAAAGCATTCTTACTTGACGATACTTTAAAATAACTGATTAAATTTGCAGCTAAAACGAAGGCTTCCAACTCCACCTTAAGCTCATCATTGCTGCGTTTATACTTCTTACTAAACTCACTGAGCCCCCAGCTTTTGTTACCCAAATTTGCTGAAGGTAAACTTCTTTGCACACTTGCCCCGGTGAAATTGACGACCTCAGGACTAGGGCTTTTTTGATTGCTGCGATAAGGGTCAGCCTCACATCCAAAGCATGTCACATCCGAGGAAAATAGTCATCCACATAAATTCCCAATGCCCAATATAGACGCGATGCTGCCAGCTCTGTGTACACTTCTCGGTGATGGGACTTGCCACCATTATACTTGACTTGAAGAAGCTCAGCTTTTAACGGCCTTCCATCACCAGGTGCGTAAATCCTGTGCCCACGGGAGTCTAGCAAAAAATCCTGAGCATCAGCAGTAAGAGCACCCTGGACCACCTCGTTGTTAAATCGCATAAGGTAATGGAATTCATTGTTTGTTTGGTAGCACATGAACTTAGGTGTGTCGTTGGCTTTGGCCTTAAAAACAAAACGGCAATAAAGCTGACCACCTGCAAGGGTTCCCTGCAAGTCACTATTGCCCTTGAGTAAGTTGTCGGAGTCAAGCTCAGGCTGACGCAAAAACACACGGGCTTGCTCTAAACAAGCTTTCCTCGTCTTTCTGCTCAATTTCGAAGCAGAGTCATACTGCTCAGGGGACAAGGCACAGTCACTCCCTCTAGCAAATACCGGGCTCGAAGATGTGCCCAAACCAAAAACCAAACTTATTAATGCAGGAACAAAATAAAGACGACGGTGTAACATACTCTCCCCCGAAAAAGTTCTGCTAGTCATGATTTCTTTAAACGTGACTCAGTTAGTGGGGACAATATGTTCTTTTTAGGAAAAACAATCAAGATGCTTTTGGAAGAAGCACTATTGGGGGACCCTTAGGACAATGAAGGCCGATCAGCCTTACCATGTCCTAGATTGGAAGCTATACCTTGTGAGGTCGACCTTTTTTGTCGAAGTACTCATTTCTTAAACTCACAAAAGAAATTCCTGGGCGCTCGCAAGCAGTCCTCTTTTTACGCAACTTTAGAAACTTTTCATGCTTAATCATGCTACACTCTTTTTTCCAACTACAAGATCCAAAGATTCACAAAATAAAAAAATGCATCGAGTATTTTCAAGCTGGTTGCCTAGGCATAATTTTTTTGGTAAACCAGACATGCTAGCGTAAGAAAACCTCCTATCTACACTGAGCTCAGTTATGTTAGCGCAAGATCTGAGCCCTTTCGTTTTCTTATGCTTTGACACCAGCATACCATGGGCGTGCTGGTTTTTTTCTGCTCATTTTTTCCACCTAGGTTTTGTTTAGGCTTCCCTTGAGCACCTGCCCAGAAAATACTCCGTTGCAATATTTACGGCTGTTTCGTAAACCGAATTACGGATTAACCGTTTCGAGCATAGTCATAGCACTACTTGAACTTACTGCAAAGATTAATGCTCGGATCAAATTCCACAAACAAACCGAAATTGGCAAACTACTGGGATTATTTAGTTTAATGGATTACGCAGAAGTAAAAAAAAGAATCCAACACTTTCTTTTACAGCAAGATGAGGGGTATCGAGAGTCGATTCAAAATAATATCCCAGCACCATCTATAGCAAAAATTGCAAAATCACTGGATAAAAAATGTGCAATTGGACAGCGTCGATTGCAGAAGTATCTTTCAGACACAGATAATGAAAAGGAACTTTCCATTAACTTAAGTGACCTTGATGCTTTTGCCAAGTTAGTCAATATGAAGCCTGGTCAGTTTTTGTCCTATTTATTAGAAGAGGACAGCTTAAGCCCACAATTGTCTCCTTGGAAGAGCAACCTCATCGAATTTTTTGGGAATATCCACCACTCTTTGAGGAGAGAGCTAAATTGCACGGTTTTCTCTGGAGAAGATATTGAAAGGCGAGAAAAGTTACTCGACCTGCTTCTATTAATGGATAAGACTAACTCATCAGATTTTTCAGTTATTAATCGGATTGTAGCAGCAATTGTTAATGACAGTGGCATCAGCACCCACCATAGAAAATAACCTCAAAAGCAGATATAACTTGCAGTTTTTCCCTTAAGTGTTAGATTCTATCACCGTTCATTTAAATGGAAGTGAGCAGATTTATAGCATTAAAGGCAAGTATCGCATCTGTCCTAAGTGCACTTTGAAAAAATGCTCGCGAATTAGTTTTGTTTCAAACGATCAGGTTTTTTAGCTTATGAGACCCTTTACCTTACTCCTTTTTCTGTTTCCCCACCTCTTATTTGCTAGAGAGAGCTTCGAAGACCAAGAACGGAGTATAAAAAAAGTTCTAAGCCTCAATGAACCGACGATCATTCTGACTAATGAGCTGGCAGGAAAGTCTTTTGACCCATTGGATGCAAGCCTGACAAAAAATATTCGGACTATGAGGTTACTGTATGAAACGCCCATTCGCTTAGATAAGAATGGCTTCATGGTTTCTAATATACTTAATAAGTTTTCATTCAACCCCGAAAAAAACCAAATCACTTTCACTCTAAAAGCTGGGTTAGAGTATAGTGACAACACCTCCATTTCAGTTTTTGACCTTTCGTTAGCAATTAAGAGGATGCTGCTTGCTAGGCCTGACCATCCTGCGCTTAATCAAATTGCAGGTCTAGCGGAATGGCTAAAACTTCCTCACCCCTTGGAGCACATGCCTTCAGGCTTTTCCGTTGTCAACAACACCTTAACCATCCGCTACACGGAAAAGATTCCGCAGGTTCTAAACTGGTTCTCCAACGAGATTTTTTCCGTCATTCCAGAACGTTGTGTCGAAAAAAAGACGAGTCATTTAACCTGCAAAATCCCTCCCTTCTCAGGAGAGTACGAACTCACACAAAATGAAATCCCCTTTGTATCATTTAAGCAGCGGATTCAGAAACCAGAAAAGCCAGAAAAGATTAGATTCGTGTACGTTTCTCCGGTACGCATTATCAAATTTTTAGACTTTTACCGGGGCAACCATGTGATCACTGCTGATGATATTTATATTCCCCCAGATCATCGCAATATATTGAAGAACCGATTCAAGCAAAACGCTGTCCCCGAATCACGCTTTATGGTCATTATCCTTAACACCCATGTACCGCCCTTCAACAATATCCGGGTGAGGCAATATTTTGCAAAAGAGTATCGTAAGACCCTGGAGCAATTGTTTGGCTGTTCAGATGGGAGTATTTTTACCAGGATGATGCCGGGGTACATTCCACTAGAAGTGCTTGGCACTAGGGTTCCTGACTTCTCTATAGAAGAAGAAAACGAGATCATTTCTATTTTAAGAAAGAATCCGCCTTTGTGGCTGGCTAGAGCAATCGATGGCGACCATGATCCGTTTCAGTTTTATCTGTCCCACACCCTTAAACGCCTAGGAATCAAACAAAAGCCTCCTGTGGCTCAAAAAAATGATGAGCGGGAATATTTAAACTCATGGGAAAGCGGTAGGCACAATATCAGTCGGGTATACTCTGGCTTAGGAGGCCCAGATCCGACCAATGATTTGAAAATGTTGTTTGCAAAAAACATGTATTACTTTATGGATGATCTTTATAAAGATGAAGTCCTGCAGGACCTTATTAATAAGATCAACCATAATAGCGTGGAAGAGATTGATCAGCTACACCTGAAAAAAATTAATGCGTACCTCTTTGAGCAAGCAATATTTTCCACGGTTATCAATTATACTCAGGTTCAATGCACCTTAAAAAGCAGTACCCTTAAGATAGTGAGTGACTACACGACCGATGTGTCCCACTACTTCATGAAATAGTCCTCGTTGTTCTTTGGTGCAGATTTTAGTGAGTTAGGTTATGGATAAAGAAATTACCCCCAAAAAAACCATTTTATTTTTGACAATCCTGCTGTCAATCACATCATACTTTGGCCTTGATCATCATTACCGCACGAGAGCCAAGGACGTGGTGTTTACGATTATAAATTCCTCGGGTGAACTCATTAAAGTGAACAACTTCATGCAGTTTGGGGGTACGGTGAAGTTTGTTATGAGTCGAGAGCCCTTTATCAAGAGCATTTTTCTATACGATAAAGATTATCGTAAATTGCTCAATTTTGGAAATGAGATAGACATTTCTTCTGAGTTTCATAATTTCAACCACGATCAGATTCAGATTTTAAATAGGGGTCCCCTTGCTTACACCATAAAGTATGTGTTTAACAACGACTCCGATATTATCATGGTTGCGTATCTACATGACGACAACCGCTTTCTAACTCTATTTGTGATGATTTCAGTGATTTTTGCTTTATTCGGTATCATCTTCATTGTGTGCCAACGTTTAGATTTTGACAATCTAAATGCACAAGCAGCCAAGCATGCCCTTGACCTCATGAGCTGTGGGTTTCATGAAATGAAGCAGACCGTAGAGTTATTCAGATTCCTGCAGGAAAACATTGTTAGCGGTGAGGTCACGTTTAACAACAAGAACTATGAAAAGATGTTTGTGCACGATTTCAACAGAAATATGATTTCAGTTGACTCCATGATGTCAATCCTAAAATTAACCAATAAGCGCTCCTTTCAAAACAACACTGAAACTGACCTTAACGAAATCATCGATGCATGCATCGAAACCTACAAAACTGGCGGTAAAAGCATCGACATTAAATTTAACCACTCTTCAAAATTGAACCTATCAAATGATATTCTCTATGCTACATTCGGAAACCTGATCAAAAACGCTTACACGTATTCAGATGGTTTGATTTGGATTAGAACGAGCGAAATCGGTAAATACCTCGTCTTCACCATTGCAAATACCGGTAAGGAGATCCCCAAAGAGAAGCAGAAAGCTATTCTTAAGCCGGGTGTGGCCTTAAAGGGACAAACGGGCCTTGGCCTCCATATTTGTGACATGTGGTGCAAAAAAATTGGCGCGAAACTAAGCATTGAAAGCAACCATGCTGCAACCCAATTTACGATAAAAATCCCTATCCAGCAGCACGTAGGTAAAAGCATCAAAAAGGCAATTCCTGAAGCTAAAGGTAATATAAGCTACATCAAGTCTAAGACCCCTAAAAAAGTGGCTGTTATTGATGATGTTGAGACTTTTCGAGTGAGTATCTGTAAGCAGATCTCGCGATATGGTTGCACTGCCGAGAACTTTGAAAATATGGATATCTTCTTGGATAACCTTAAAAATGACCCCGCACAGTTTAATTATATCCTAATAGACCGTCATGGAAACGGTTTTGATGCTGTGAAGGATCGCTTTCCTGACTCATGTCGATACTATGGTTATCAAGGAAAGATCATTTTGTACTCCAGCGATATTCCTGACTTGAGCAACGAAGAGCTGAAACTTAAAGGCTTCGATTTTGCTGTAAAAAAAGGCCAGCAAATTAATTGGGTGCAGTTTCTGCAATGATGGGTACCTTGAGTCAGAAAATCTTTAAAACCAGCCTGTAAGGTTACCGATTTGACAGCCTCAACATAAAAGTACACAAATATCAGAAATCACTTTGAAATATCAAATTATGTGCCTGTCCATTCTCAATTTCCTGCGAAATTTTGAGAACACAAATTTATCTACTGATTATAAGTTTACCTAAAATTCCCCGATAGATTTGCTGTGTAGAGTTTATACTGCATATCCTACACGAATCAATTTTGTTTTTTGATCAATAGGTTACGGAGAAAATATAAACTTTCTAAATTTAACGAAAAATAATTAAGGGCTGAAGTTATCATAGCTATTAAGAAATCTACCATCTCAATCCTCGTTACCACCGCAATCCATGCCTTCATTTTTTCACCACTTCTTGTTGTAGGCCAATCGAATCCAAGCAAACCTGAGCAGGAGCAGAAAAAAGAATCCGAAGACGATAAAGATCAGGTAAAAGAGAAAGAAGAAGAATCCTCTACAGAAGTTTCCATCAAAAAATGTCGTTTAGGTTATGATGATCCTTGTAATATGGGACTTTTTAGTACCCTTCGAA
>JABSRF010000206.1 GCA_013215275.1 Oligoflexales bacterium
CATAGAGTGCGCAATCACAGGCCAGAACTGTACTAAAATTAACCATCAATGGGTAGGACATTTATTTGGAGTTACCAAACCTCCCCATTTACATGATAAAACTTATCGCCCACACGCCTTCCTTCCAGATGACGCGTATTTGAGTCCATTTGTGAGGTATAAGGTGCATTTACCACTCGCAAGCAAGAACCTCTTGCTTTGCATACTGATTCTAAAGCTTCTTTGAGTGAGCCCTTGGCCCATGCTGCCATCATTCTGTTGTAAGCTTTCCAGCGCTTATTGGAGGAAATTTGGCTGCTTAAGTCTTCTGCTCTGACTTCTTTTGCATGGTCTACAACTCTATGAACGGACTCAAAGGCGATCCCACGCAGCCGTTCTCTCTGTTTTGCAGACTTTCTATCGAGTTCTTTTTTACCAAGATTAAACTTGTAGATCATTAGCTGCTTTGTGAGGCTTCTTCTTAACTATTTGATAAAGCTTGTTGCGAGCTTTTCCTTTTGCGTTTCTTTCTTTGGTGTCTTTAGTCATGATTTCGCCAAAGCCTTTACCATAGAATCGGCCCTTAGAGTCTGCAAAGGCTTCGGTGTAGCCTTTGTCTACTCCTAGAGTTTCATTTCCACACTCCTTGAACTTTTTTTGCTCGATGGTGTGGTGAACGTAGGCTACGCCATCTTTCAAAATAATTCTCAGGCATCCTTTAAACGCAAATTAGTATTAAGAGGAATACAAAGCATCTTACGTCGTTCCAAAGATGGAATCTTAAGCCATGTCAGCCCATTCTTACCTGTGAACTGCTTGTAAACACCATTTTCTACAATGATTTGATTACAAACCGAAGTTTTGCCATGCTTTTTATATTTTCGCATCATTCTGCTTAAAAAAGGATCTGCGGTCCATTGATCTCCCTTAAGCAAGCGATAATACTTTTTTTGCTCCAGTTCTGACTTATAACGAGAATTGATCTTTTTTCTGACTTTTTTCTTGGCTGCATCTTCATAGGATTTAATATCATACAGGGTATCTCGTAGAGTTTCTTTCCATGCTTTGGCAGCTAGGGGAGCAAAATTCCGACTATGGATCCACGCATCTCTGATCTGTCGATGGTTGGCTCCGACTCCATTTACTGAGCCAAAGCGTTGCCATACCTCTTTTCGAATCTTTCCGAGCAAGCTTGCTTGATCGGAAAGCTTTTTGTATTTTCCACTATTCAGATTTTTTGATGCAACGATTCGAGTTACTTTCATTTTTCAAGCAGCCTTTTGACTCTTTCTTTTTTGATGGCTTCGCTTCCCGTATAATCTAGCAGAGAATACCACCATTAGCTCAATGACATCTTGGCTAAGCTGAACTTGGTCATCTAAAACTTTATCTTCCATCAAGATTTTTACTTCAGTATCGAAGTGCTTACATAAACTAAAAATTAGTTCTGATCCAAACCTTAGCAGTCGATCTTTATGAGTTAAGTAAAGGCATGAAACCTGTTTTGTCACAATCATATGTAAAAGGCGCCTGAGTCCTCTTTTCTTGAAATTGAGTCCACTGCCAAGGTCAGAAATAACTTCATAGTGATCTGAAGTTTTTTTTAGCTCAGATTTCAAAAACTGTACTTGCCTTTCTAAATCAGCTTTTTGATCAGAGCTTGAAACTATAGCGTAAGCAACAGGTTTTCTTTTCTCTTCAAACGATACAAAACCAAGACTTTTTTTGAGGTTTTCTACCTTGTACCTCCTGTGTCCACCTTTAGTCTTCATATCAGGAATCAGGAGTCCTTCTCGTTCCCATCTCCGAAGGGTAGCTGGACAAACTCCAATTAACAAAGCAGCCTCTCCGATTGACACCATAAAAAATATCCGAGTCATAAGGTTTACTTATGACAAACCCTAGAACCGCCCTAAACACCTGTCAATACATATTTTTTAAGATAATCTTTCAACTGTAAAAGCTCCTCCTATCCTCAGAGCACCAAAGATTTGAGGAGTGTTATCAGCTAAATTGACGATTCAGCCCTCTATGTGATTGATGGAACGTTCGAGTTATTCAGAGCCTTCCATAGCTCAGACAGTAAGCAGGTCAATGGCCAAGAGGTTGGAGCCTCCATAGGGTTTTGTCGTAACGTGGCAAACCTGATTATTAAGGATAACGCCAAATACATAGCCATAGCTTTTGACCAGGTGATCGAGTCTTTCCGCAATGAGCTCTATGATGGCTATAAGACCGGAGAGGGAATCCCGGAGGAACTATGGACTCAGTTCCCAATCATCGAAAAGGCTAGTGAGCTCATGGGTATGGTTATTTGGCCCATGAGGGAACTCGAAGCTGATGATGCCTTAGCAAGCGCTAGCAAACGATATCAAGACCAGTTTAACATCTGTATCTGTTCACCTGACAAAGACCTCTATCAATGTGTCAATGACCGGGTCTACCTACTAGATCGTATCCGCAGTAAAACCATCGGACCGGCTGAGGTGGAGGAAAAGTTTGGGATCAAACCCTGCTCAATTCCTGACCTTCTTGCCCTTGTTGGAGACAAAGCAGATGGCATCCCCGGAATACCCAAATGGGGTCTGAAATCAAGTGCGACCATTTTACAAGCGTTCACCCACATTGAAACGATTCCAAAATCCCCTGAACCATGGCCAAAGCTAAGGGGGCGCGAGGGCCTTTTTAAATCTTTCACCGATCACTATGAAAACCTTGAGTTGTTTAAAAAGCTCGCAACTTTGAGGTTCGATGTGCCGCTAAAGGAAAAAGCTGAGGATTTGAGATGGAAATCCGTAAAGCCTGAGTTCAAAGGATTTTGCAAAGAGCACTTTGCCAATACAAGCACCTACCAGAACTTAGTGAAGAAATCCTAAATGAAGCGAGTCACACCCAAAAGTGCGCCACCTGCTTTAGTTTTACGTTTCTGCATAACCCCTGCATCTTCAATCAGAATTGACCTTTGCTGGTAACGAAACTCAAAGAGAGCAGAGTATTCGCTGTTCACTTTGATTTGGCTTCCCATGGCCAAGCTAGCACCTTGCTCTAGGCCAGTTTCCGTAAAGGGCTCTTTTTTGCCGTCTTTTATTAGCTTTGCCTTTGACTGGTAGTTTGACCAAACGGTATGGCCTGCTTTAATAAATGGCCTAACCCGACCACCTGTCATTGAGTCGGGCATCCAAGCTTGGAGCTCTACTGCCAACTCATCATTGTGGGCATAATTAGTTGCTTGTCGGCGAATCTGGCCATTTTCACCGCCGCTGCGGCTGAATGCAAGTGAGCTGGTATGAACCATCTCTCGCCCCAAGCTAAAACCTAAGGAAAAAGGGTAAGATCCCATAATTTGGTGTGCTCCAATACGCATCTCCTTCGAATTGTACTTGCTGAAGCGCCCTTTACCAATATGCCCTTCATTTAAACCCACCTTGCTTTCCACTTGAAATAGAGGAGCAGCTTGGGCTCCAGAACCAAGCATCAAGCATGTTAAAAATAAGCTACCGATATTTAGGCAAAAAAATCTTTTCAAAACCGAACTCCTTATAAACAAAATAAGCGCCACCTTATAGCCGTCCGTCACGGTTAAAAAATGCGCAACAAGGAAAATACCAGTATTTTTCCCAGTGGCCATAAGGTTTATGTTCGCCGACCATTAAGGCTCAAGTAATAAATGATTTATCTCTTTCGAAATACCGCGCATCAAGAAAGCTCAGAGGCATTCATACCTTTTAGTAGGATTTGCAGATGACTCCTTCGCAAATGTAGGCCGTAAAGCAAATAGGTGCCTTTGAAAAGGCGCCCATGGACCCTTCGTGGAGTTGGGTCCAAACCACTGTTTTAGCCTCTATGTCGGCTTTCTAGCTAGAGTGACGGCTTCTGAGTCAGTTTTTTTTTCGATCAGGAATCTTTGGTACAGAAGTTGCTTAATAGAAAAGTAACGAGCATGACTTCCGGGTACGCTTATCCCAATTTGAGAATGCCTTCATTTATCTCCACTGCAAATGAATGGCCGTGAAACTGTAAGGGCTGGCTTTTAAAGCTAGCCCTTGTGTTTTTTTAAGCAAAAAAATTCTTATGCCTATAACTGTATGCCCTAAATTTCAGCTCACTTTACCACCTACGTGCCTTTGTGTTATCTATAGACCAAGGAGATCCTAATCACCCATCGACAGGTCCGCTCATGTTAAAAAAAGTTAGGCATACCCTTAAGTTTTTCGAGAATTTTAATGCTGCTGAACTTATTAACGGAAAAATCCAAGATAGCTTAGGTTGGGACAACGAAAAAGAAATCGGTTTTTTTAATGACCTTTGTAGCACAATCGAAAGCTTTCATAGCCAAGAAGAAACCTTTTTCAATTTATTCAAAAAAGTTGAAGCAGAGCTACCAATTAGTCATTGTTGGCTTGCCTTCACAAAAACTGGTCAAGCTGACTTCAATTTTTACACGAGTCACAAACACATTGATCACTGCTTTGCTCAAGATGCACCCACACCCATTGTACGTCTTGTAAAAAAAGTAATGGCTACCGAAACCATCCAAGTTGTTAAAGTAGCAGCTGATGCGGATGCTGAATTAGCAGATGACATGACAAACAAAGGCAAAAACTACTTGATTGGTTATCCTTTAAAGTTTAGCCAAAAAATTATTGGATGCTTTTGCTTTAACCGACTTGCACCAGGTTCAGCAAACATCCATTTAACCACCAACCTCATTAATTTGTTGTGCCACCTATTTACTCAGTCTCGGATTATTTACCGAGAAAGGTTTTATGAGCTGAGCATGACTAGCCACTCTCATAACCAGCACCCTATTCAAGAGGATCAAACTCCTCCAAGCAATATGATTGGTAAATCAAAATCCATTAGGGAGGTCTATAAACTCATCCACCAAGTTTCCGCAAGTGACACCACCGTGTTGATATTAGGTGAGAGTGGAGTGGGTAAAGAACTCGTCGCTAATGCAATTAGATGTGAGGGGCTGCGGGCCAAAAAACCATTTATAAAGATTAATTGTGCTGCCCTTCCAGAAACCTTGCTAGAAAGTGAGCTATTTGGTCATGAAAAAGGTTCTTTTACAGGAGCACTTGGCTTAAAGAAAGGCAAGTTTGAATTAGCAGAGGGAGGCACCATACTCCTAGATGAGATCGGGGATATTTCTCCTGCTATTCAAATCAAGCTACTGCGAGTCCTACAAGAAAAAGAGTTTCAGCGCATAGGAGGCGAGCGCACCCTTAAGTGTAATGTCCGGATCATTGCAGCAACCAATAAAAACCTAGAAGAGATGGTGGCAGCAGGAACCTTTCGCTTAGACCTCTACTATCGGCTTAACGTGTTTCCTATCATGGTGCCCTCCTTAAGGGATCGCAAGGTCGATATCATCCCCCTTGCAGATCACTTTTTAGCGAAATATGAAAAGATTGCAAAAAAAGAGATTCACCGGATCACTAAAACAGCCATCGACCTGATGATCCGCTATCATTGGCCTGGGAATATTCGCGAACTAGAAAACTGCATGGAGCGAGCGGTCCTTCTCACCACGGATGGAGACGTCCATAGCCATCACCTTCCGCCAAGCATGCAGATTGCACACAAGCATACGAATAAGAACATGGGCAGCTTACGAGATACGCTTTATTTGGTTGAAAAAGCTATGATTTCAGATGAGCTTAAACGCAGCAACGGCAATATGGCTGAAGCGGCCAGGCAACTCGGACTCACCGAGCGTATGATGGGATTGCGGGTCAAGAAGTTTGCCCTTGACCCCAAGAGCTTTAAGGAAAAGCAGGATTAAGGCTCATCTGAGGCTTGCAGTGCCGCTGAAATATCGGGGGCGTCATAGTACAGCGCAGTGCTCTTTATGTACTTACCACCAAGGTACAGAGTAGGGATCCACAGGCTCAGGAAAGCACCCTCTTCATACAAGCCCTGCATCACTCCTTGAACCAGTACATTTAGGACCTCGCGGTGAGCTGACTCCACTTCTGGGTCAAAACCTTCAGCAAACTGCCCCTCCCAGTCGGCAACAGGCACATCAACAAAACCGATTTCTAGTAAATCACCGTCAAGGCGTAGGAAGGCAAAAGCCGCTAGGTCCAAATTTAAATGATAATAATCATGCCATACTCTATCTAATTCCACACCGAAGGTCAAAACTAGATTGGCTATGATGTGTAGGTTATTGCTTGCTGCATCAAAGATAATCCGAGGCGGCTTGCGAAAACTAAGCCTTAGGCTCAAATTGTCAGAGCTGGTTTCCATATTGGCTAAATTTGGCCATGCGTTAGTGGCAACATTCTTGCTTAAAAAAGCTCCCAGGGCCGGTATATCTGAAGAATCAAGGTCAAAGCCTTCATTATGGCGACTAAGCCAATCTGCAATGGCCTCATTCAGAAGCTCTGGGTTAATCCCCAAAGCCCCCATATACTCATCTGACCAAGACGGCCACATTTCAAGGCCACCCTCTGGATGAAAGCGGTAGCTTGCCCTCTTACCTGCATCAATGGCAAACTCGATCCCTAATCGCTGGCCATCGAGGGCAACCCGATATGGGCTAACTTTTAATGCCAAATCTAGCAAGCGTCTGGTGAGCAAGTTTATTTAGCTCTTTTTCTAAACTACGGCACTGGCCTCGATCTATTGACGCACTCTAACGGTCATTAACTCCACGATACTCATAGGTTTAGCAATTATCCCTTGAGCTACTG
>JABSRF010000207.1 GCA_013215275.1 Oligoflexales bacterium
GAAAAAATCCAGCCAAAACGTGCTAAAGCGAATATTTGGGGGATTGGCGATTACATTTCGCTACAGCGACTAATTAAATTTACTTCTTTTATACGACCTCCTATTAATCGGTGATCTAGATCTGCATGTTTTGTCATCTTCACCTAATTTATTAGTGGAGAGATCTCTAGGCTTCGCTCTCGAAATGACCTGGAATCAAACACGAGGAATGTTTCAATAATAATTTCTAGGTTCAAAGAGATCTTTAATCTCTTTTTTCGTTTTTGGCTGTTGGTTTACTTCATCATCAAATAATCTCTGTACTTGTGCTTCCGGCCTTATGCGTGCATGGACTTTGCTAACCATGATAGAACGGTAATCACCTGCTTTTTGTAGGGTTCCGTCGACACAGAGAAAAAATGCAGTTTCGATTTCCTGATAATATTTTGCGTATGATTGAGGAGTAAATACTAGGTTAATAAAACCGCTTGCATCTTCTATGGTGATAAACACCATCCCTTTTGCTGATGGGGGGGCTTGTTTTACGAGCACCATTCCAAAAACACTGACTTTGCAGCCTTTCTTCTGTACCTGTAAATCTTCGGCTGAGTGAATGCTTGCAAACTTAGGCTGGTAGCACCAAAAGCCTTGGGTGAAAATGGCCGTAGGGTGTGGCCCTAAAGATGTTCCTGTGGCAGCAAAATCTCGCTCCATCTGGCCTACTGGGTCCTCAGTGGGCCAGCTAAAGGCTTCTTCTTCTTGCTCAAGGATAGGGTGAAAGGGAGCTGCTTCCGAAATCCAGATAGCATCAAAACGCGATAACCCGAATATATGAAAGGCATTTGCAGCAGCAAGGGCAGTGAGGTCAGACCTGACAAGCTTTGTTCTTTGTAGAAACGCTTCCATATTTGAAAAAGGTTCTTGAGTCCTGGTTTTTACAAGCTGTGAAGCTCCTTGTTTGCGAAGAGATCGGACTAAGCGAAAACCAAGGCGGATGCCGTAGCTTGCTTGTGTTTGATCTGAGTTTGTGGACAATGCTTCTAACTGATGGTCCCATTCAGAGTGATTCACACAGATGGGTAGCACGGTCACGCCATCTCTTTTTGCCGTTTGGATGAGTGAATGAGGTGAATAAAAGCCCATAGGTTGTGAGTTGAGAATTGCTGTAAAAAATGCAGCTGGGTAGTGGCATTTTAAGTAACTGGAAGCATAGGCAATCAATGCAAAAGAAACCGCGTGAGATTCGGGGAATCCATAGTCTGAGAACCCTTGCATTTGACCAATAATTTGCGCAATAAATGCTTCGTCATAATTATTTTGCCTCATACCATTGGTTAATTTTTCTAAATAGGGGCTTAAGTTATGCGACAAATCTTTGACATTCCAAGCCCCAATACTTTTACGAAGTTCATTGGCTTCCCCGGGAGTAAAGTTTCCCACTTCAACGGCAATACGCATCGCTTGCTCTTGGAATATTGCCACTCCTAGTGTCCTTGCTAGGATCGGCTTAAGAACAGGAGCAGGGTAAGACACCGGTTCAATGCCGTTGCGACGCTTAAGGTAAGGGTTGATAACCTTGCCTTGAATGGGGCCTGGGCGGATGATTGCAACTTCGATGACAAGGTCATAAAAGCAGCGCGGCCGCAAACGTGGGAGCATGGTCATTTGTGCCCTTGATTCGATCTGGAAGGTCCCTACTGTCTCAGCTTGTTGGATCATGCTATAGGTGGCAGAGTCATTGTGTGGGATCTGGCTCAGCTCCAGGGAGGTGCCGTAACAGGCTTTGATATAGGAAAATGCTTTACGGACTGCTGTAAGCATACCCAGGCATAAAAGGTCGATCTTAAAGAAACCAAGGCCCTCAATATCATCTTTGCACCATTGGATGACAGTTCGTCCCTCCATGGTTGCTGGCTCTCTTGGGACCAATTGGTTGAGTGGCTTAGCAGAAATCATAAAACCACCTGAGTGAATGCCAAGGTGACGGGGAAAGCCTCGCAGTTCCTCTGTAAGCCTTGCCCACAAGCTCCAAGGAATTGAGCTTAGCTGTTGTTCCTCCTCAAGCTGTTTACGAGCTTCTTCAAAGATTTCTTTCGCACCTCCGCCTCTGAGCATCTTAGTCTTGCAGAGCTTAGCACAGGTGGTGACGGTTCCCTCATCGATCCCCAGTGATTTTGCGACGGCACGGAGTGCTCCCTTACGGCGAAAGGTGATTACGTTCGCCACCATGGCTGCTTTATCCCTGCCGTAGCGTTCATAAACATAGCGAATCACCTCTTCCCTGCGCTCATGCTCGAAGTCCACATCGATATCAGGTGGGTCTCCGCGTTCAGCGCTGATAAAGCGCTCAAATAGCATATCGAAGTTGTTTGGGTCGACGCTGGTGATGCCCAGAATATAGCAGACAGCGGAGTTAGCTGCTGAGCCTCGGCCTTGGCAGAGGATACCTTGTGAGCGAGCCCAGTAGACAATATCCCAAACCGTGAGAAAGTAGTCGGCAAAGTTCATCTTGGCAATCAGCTTTAGTTCATAGGTCAGTCGGGCCGAGAGTTTTGCGTCGACGATGGCATAACGTTTTTTCGCTTCCTTCCAAGTCATGTCTTCAAGAAAACTTTGTGCTGTATAGCCAGCAGGGATCATCTCTTGGGGGTAGTGATAACGGAGTGCTGAAAGCTCGAATTGACAAGATTGCGCGAGTTCATAAGAGGTTTGTAGCGACTTTTCATAGCAAGGTAACGAAGCAAAACGAGCTTCGATAGAAGCAAGGCTATGTAGATAACGCTCCTTGTTAGGAAAGAAGTGCTCACTAGCTTCGCTGAGGCTTAGGTTGTGGCGAACACTATGAAGCAGGTCACATAGGTGGCCGCGACTATTATGATGAAAAAAGGCATCCTGGCTTAAAAGGCACTCAGCCCCAAGCTCTCTGGCTATCTGTAAGGTGCTTGGAATCCAGTAGTCTTCAGCTGGATGTCGGTGTCGGCTGATTACAAAGTAAAATCGCTGATTAAAGTGGTCGCGAATTGGAGCAAAGTGGGACGCTTGTACTCCTTCACGCATAAGCCCACGCATTGGTTGGATTGCAATGAGGCCTTCCACGTGCTTGGTAAGGAGGTCAGATAGCTTGATACAGGCATCTTTTTTTCCGTCCTTATGAGCCAAGGTCAAAATATGACATAGGTTTGAGTAGCCCTCCCAGTTTTGAGCCACAAGGGCCAATGTTTCTTGCTGCAAGATTGGCAAGCGGTGGTCCTTAGTGAGGTGAATCTCAGCCCCATAATGTAATTTAGGCAGCTGCAGGGGAAGGCTCTTAGCCAGACGCCTGTGTTCAATAAAGCTACGGGCTAAGCCATAGGCGCCGTCAAAGTCATTGATACATAGGGATGCGTACTGCTGCTCTGCCGCCCGTGAGATAAGTTCGTGTGGGTGCGATGCTCCCGTGAGGAAAGAAAAGTTTGTTTTGCATAGCCATTCATGCCAGCCATATTTTTCAAGAGAAGATGCCATGCTTATACCACTTTTCCTTCTGTTTGAAGGCCCAGTAAGCTGCTTGCTGTTTATGGTCTATTGCGAGGCAGTAGTCTCGGTCTTCTAGCCCATTAGCTTCATGCCACCAGCTTCTACCGGTTCTTTCAAGAAATTTAAAGGTGTACCGTGAGGGATTCATTGCTTGTTCTTGCTCGTAGAAGTAGAGCGGGCGTTCTGCAGCTGCAACCAGCCATAGCTTGTCTATGCTGCAGTCTTTTTTTACTGTTTCTCGTAGTCTGAACCCTTCCATGGGGTCAAAGCTTGGAAACAGTTGGTAGCAGTCTAAGGGGACATGTAGCTTGTTTTCCAGGTTGAGCAGTTTATTACTCGGATGCTTATGATCTTCGAAATTTTTGAAGAGTTGCTTCAGCCTAGGGGGAATGACGATCTTTTCTTTAATGGTTAACTCCCAAGAGACCAGAGGGATATCATCGGGGAGGTCAAGGTCGTCATCACGATCTCTTTGCTGTCGGCTCATGGATTCGTAAGCATACCTAGCCTGTTGTGCTGCAGTCTCCTGGGCACCGTACTCCTCATGGAGGGAGTGAGGGTTGCGAAAGTTGATGCTCAGACAAACGCTCTTGCCATGAAAAAGCTGTATCTGCCATTCTAAGCTGCATACCCGTTCGTCTTCAGACCAAGCCTCATGCTGACAAAGCTGGTCTAAGTCGGCCTTAAGGACTGGCTCGATATGCTCCCAAGCGAGTAGAGGTGCGTCTAAATGGCGTTTTATCTTCGGGCTTTTGGGGGGAGTTGATAAGATCCATGGGAAGCCCCAGCTTTGCCCTTCTTCCTCCGAGAACAGGCCTTGGATCTGCTTTTTATCCTGCCTAGCTTCTAAGAGGCTCCATTCCCACAGGGTTGCAATGCTTTTACCAAAGCGACGCTTCATAGACTCGAAAGAGCTTACTGGCAACTGATTGGGGCCAGGAATTCCCAGGCGCTTCATGGATGCCTGCAGGAGCTTGATCTTGCTAGCGAGCCTATGCTCTTTAAACTGTTTGGAGCCTATGGTTTCCCAGTGGGCACAGAAGGTTTGACAAGCTGTGTGCCATGCAGTCCAGCCAGCCTGCTTGAGCAGTGACTGACCAAATGGGCCCTCCAAGTGGATGAGTTCCTGCTTGCTTGATCTTGCTTGTTCTTTAATTTCAGCGAGCATAAAAACAAGCTGCCAAGGGTGTTTAGCTAAAACTCCTAGGTAATCCAAAGCGTCTTCTTCATTAAGGATCTGCTCGATTATTGCTGGGCCTGAGATCCCTTGGATCTGAGCTTGGATTTGCCAAAACTTTTTTGTGAATCTGAGGTCAAAAATCCACACCCCTGGCTCCCACTCCATAACATGAGGGCTGAGAGCCTGAAAAAGAGAGGGAGGAAGGTGGCAATCTTGGCTCATGATTCCTAGAAAGTTAGGAATCTCGCGCGACTTTTCGTAAGACTTTAAGGCAATCAGTGGTGACTTAGGTGTGCTCATAGGGCCTCTCAGCTGGGATTTTCAGTATCTTTGGGCTGAGTCCTCGTAGTAGGTGAATATGGAAAGAGTTGCTAGGGTAGTCGAGCCAACTATTTAAACGATTCTTTGCAAAGGGGTTTCCTTTCGCATGACTGAGCAAATAAGGGCGTATAAGGAATATGGTTGCAGATAAAGCCCTAGACTGGCGACTGAGGAAGGCCAGTTCGTCCTTGCCATGGCAACAAAAGCTATCAATGACAATGATCGGGAATAAGGGTTCGAGGAAAGCTGGACGTAATTGACTTAATGGTGCGCTGCTTTTTACGAAATAAGTTTGTCCTAAATCCACCCCTCTCGCCGCCCATGCAGGAGGGTAGACGCGACTATCGTCTTGGTCTGTGTAGATCCAAAGGCATAGAGGCTTGTTATGGGCTAATAGTTTTGTCAGTAGATTGCGTGCCTTCTTACCAGGTGGCATGCCCCACTCGCACAGGCATCCTAAGGGAAAACCTCCTCCTAGTGCTTGGTCCAATTGATCCATTCCGCTGCTTATGCGATCAGGGTTGCCCTGAGCCTTACAGGTGGCTTTTAGCTGGCTCTGTAGGCTTGCAATTTGATTTTGTTTATCCGAAGTCATGCTCGCTTATTTTTTAAGAGAAGGTGTTCTACGTACAATACCCACCAGCTTGCCAACGATTTCAACGCTATCTGCTGGTACGCTTTTAACCTGGTAAAGAGGGTTCGAGGGAATGAGGTCAACCAAGCCATCGTGGTAGCGTACCCGTTTTAAGGTAACTTCATCGCGGTCAACTCTGACCACGACAATATCCTGTGGGCCCACATCCTTTTGGAGCTTGATAATGGCAATATCTCCATCACTGATGTGATCACCTGCCATACTTTCACCCGAGATGCTCACTGCTTTGAGGCTGCCACCTCCAAAATAGTCGGGGTTGAAAGTCAGGTGCTCATCTGACTGCTCGTAAGTGTTAAGGGGAGTTCCTGCTGGGATGTCGGCGACCAGGGGAAAGCTCAGGAGGCTGTGCTCCTCGTATAGGCCGACCATAGGGGCTGAGTGTGAGGCAAGGGCATAGTATCCGCTGCGCTGTTGCCTACGGATATAACCCTTGCGTTCTAGGGCCTTAAGATGCCCGACCATGCCTGACTTGTTACGTACCCCAAGGGCATCAGCGATTTCACGCAAGGATGGGAAGGCTTCGCCACGGTCAAGGTACTGATTGATAATATCGAATACTTGCTTTTGTCTGGCTGTAAGTTCTTCCATAAGAGTCTCCTGGTGTACCTTGTATACAGTATACGATGTACACTATAGGATAGCGGTGGTTGTGACTAGCAAAAATGATTGGCCTTGGTCGGCGGTAATAATGAGAACGGAGGTTTAAGCGCAAAGAGGTGATGAGGTACAATTTCAACAGGGACACGACAAAAAGAAGTTTCAAAGTTTGGTGGGATGATCAAGCTAAGGTAACTCCAAATAAATGTCCTACCCATTGATGGTTAATTTTAGTACCTAGATTCTGCATTGTGATCTGATGAAAGATTCAAACTTCCTTCGTCTGTCAACAAAGTAAGAAGACTGATTCA
>JABSRF010000208.1 GCA_013215275.1 Oligoflexales bacterium
TCTCCTTATGTAAATTCAGCATGTTACATTTAGGAGTTTTACTTATCAAATGGTCCTAAAAACGGGGTCCACTATACAGCTCTAAGTTGTTGTTAATACTATCAAGGGTTTTGAGTGGAAACCTGCGTCTTAGGCTACAGGTTAGGGTTTTCGCTTTTGGGAAATGGTGGAGGCGGCGGGAATCGAACCCGCGTCCAACCATGGGATGCTTAAAGCGCTACATGCTTAGACCCTATGATTTATCCTCTTGCTATCAGCGCCCATAGGCAGGCTCAGCTAGCCGCAGCCTGATTGATCTCAGCAGCAAAACTCCAGGCGGAAGCCCTACTACCAAAGCTAACTAAATGACGACTTCCAAGGGCCGTTAGCTTCCCAAGGTCATCGGCAAGGGGCGATTAAGCCGCCATTGCGTATCCAGCGTTGTTGTTGCCAAATAAAAAATGAAACGCGTTTACAACCGGGTCACGTCACCACCCCGGACATGCTCTCTAATGCACCTGCCATGCCTGTCGAAACCAGGACGCCCCCAAATCGTATATGATCTTGGATGCTTATCAAACCAACTGTGCTGAAGGTTTAAGCAGGTAACATGGAATAGTATTAAAATACTATAAAAGTGTCAATTAATAACCGTATTTATACCAGGGTGTCCGGGAAAAAACTCGCCTTTATGCTTTCCTGCCATCATGCTATAATTAGAAAGTACATATATATTATGGGCAAATTTTGCCAACTCTCGCTTAGGAGGCAAAATTTTTTTGTGTAAAGATGACCCTGGGGATGATGAGCATCGGCGATCCAACAACAACAGAAGATGACCACTCGGTACGCAACCTGGTCTATACTTGCCCAGTGGATCATACTGGGACTTCTGTGTTTGTAAAAGGCTGGCTTATCCCAGAGGATAATAAACGGCCCGTGGTTCTGGTGCATGGCCTGGGAGAATCAGTGGAGCTGATGGCCCCTTTTGCCAAGAAGCTTGCCGGTCGGGGTTATAGCGTTTACGGCTTTGACCTGCGTGGGCATGGCCAGTCTGGGCGAAAGCTGGGGCATATTCCTAGCTTCCACCAACTCTCCTTAGACCTCTTGCAAGTGGTTGCTTGGGTAAAGCACAAGGAGTCTGGGCGTAAGCCTATTATCATCGGTCAAGGTATGGGCTCACTCGTCGCTCTGTTTTTTGCGAAAGGTTATGGCAAGTTTTGTCATTCCATGATTTTTGTATCCCCAGTCTTCTCTTTGATTGATCAGATTCAGTCTTTTCAGCGGTTTTATCTCAAGACTTTCGCTGAGCTTTTACCAACCATGATGCTTCCATCACGCCTTTGTCCCCAATTTACTCAGATTGATATGCTCTCAAGTAAAGCACCTAAGATCAGTGCTCTTCTTGCTTATGAGCTTCTTAATGCCATTTCCCAATCCCGTAAACAGTTCCAACGCCATAGGCTTAAATCCTTGGTGCTATGTCCGAAGGATGATGGGGTGGTACGGTATGAGTTTTTAAAGCGTTCAGTGCAAAAGCATAAGTTCTCTGAGCGCATTGACCTTCACTTTATGGAAACTAATTATCACCATATTCTGACTGCCAAAGAGGCTGTGATAACTGATGCGATCAACGTTGTTGCAGAATGGTTAGACCGTAACCATGCTGAAGAAAAGGCTCGAAAACTAGCAAGAAAAAACGATGTAAACGCACAGGAGTCAGCGAACTCTAAAAACTTTAGTTCTACCAAAGAGCACGGTGCTGAAAGCGTACCTTCTGCTTAAAAAAGGTAAATACACATGTCGGACCAACACGCCAGCAATGCCACGACAGATCTTGCTTATAAGGACTATCTTAGGGTAAGAAAGGTTTACTTTTCTCTTCATCTTTTGTGCAACCTGTTGCGGTCATTTTTCCTAGCATTCTTTATCTTTGGTCTTTGGAATGCATATTTGACGGTAAACTGGCAAGAGAATCTTTTACTTCTTTTTACAAGCTTTTTTGGCATCTTGTACCTCTCTTACGAGAGGTATGGAAATCCCAAGAGTAAAGAAGAGCTCATTCGCTCCTACGAAGTGAAATTTCCAAACTCGGGACTTCCTATCTGGGCAGTGGGTGAGGATAGCGACTCCAATCACATCTCAGAATGGCAAGAAAATCTAAGTCAGTTTTTAGGGGATCTAAAAAGCGGAGAAAATCAACGTTTCCGAAGGTTGCTTTCTACCCTACTTATTCCCTTCATACTATGCCTGATTGTTTTAGCCCCAGGGATTGAATCGGTAGGCCAAAGCTTTAGCAACCTGACCCAATATATGACCATGATCAACAAGAAGCCTAGGCTCCAGGTCCTCCAAGGAAACCCCACTGAAGAGCAAAATCAACAAAAGCACTTTAAACTGTCACCTGCTAAGCCCGTAAATTTAGAGCTTTTGAGCCCTAACCTCATTGAAATCACTGCGTTTTCTATCTCACAGTTTAAATCCCCTGTGGTTTACCTGAATCAGCATGGTGCTAAGGAAAATGTCGTTTATCAAACATTTAAAATGAACACTGTTGGAAACCACCGAGCTAGTTCCCATGATGGGATCTTTCAATATCGAATATCTTTTGCGGTCACCAACGATGTGGATATTCTCATTCCAAGCTTGTATGGAAACAATAAACTTGCAAGCGTTAAGGTTAAAAAGCTTCCTGTACCTGAGGTGAGCCTCACGGCTCTGACTGGTATCACCGAACCATGGCATGATGAAAAACCTCTGGCTCTTAAAATTACGGCACAAACAAAGGCTCCGATGAAGATGGTCCAGCTTTTGATTCGTAGTGGCAACCATGAAGCCAGAGAGCTAGTTAACCGGATCAACTCTGACCAAATCTTTGATTATGATACGGAATACAGCTTGGTTCTAGAGCCTTATATCAATAATGATATCGCTGATGTAGAAGTGATAGCTGAGGTTGTGGATAGCTCCATCCCTCGCCCCCTGGTCGGTCGCAGTGAGCCCCTGAGATTTCGTACAGAGAGTGCCTATGGGCGTTACCGGCATACCCTTCGGCTGCTTAGGGAGCTAAAATCCATGGTGGATGATGGGGTTGAAACCGAGAAGTATAAGCTCTCCGAAGAGGCGAGTAAACTTGTGAAAGATGCCGTCAAACGCTCAGCAAGCACGCCCTTTTTTGACACCTTAGACAGGATTCAAATTCACGAATTTGCGGATCAAGTTGAAAAAATTAGTGAACGGGACTCCTTTCAAAGCATCTTTGAGCTGCAATCAGGGCTAAATGAATTTCTCGTGGAGCATGAAATTTTAGATGATCGAGAACGAGACAGGGATTTCTTCGTTGCATCGAGAGCCTTGTCTCGTTTAATCGAGCAGCCAGAAGAGAAAAGGCCTGTTTCGGTCAGCACTGCAGTAGAAAACCTCAAAAGTTTTCTCAATAATCGTAGAGAGCGCTGGGAACTTAGGGTGGCGCAGCTCATGAATCCCGGTAAGCTTAAGGACTGGGAAAAAATAAAGAACGAAAAGCCTTTTATCAAAAGATTTGAAAAGATTGAAAAAGAGATCGCAGATAAAAAACCTGACTCAGTATCTTCAGCGCTAAGCACTCTATCACAAAATGCTGCTGACTACCGTAAGTGGATCGAAGACTTAGAAGCTTTGGAGGACTCTGAACGAGAAGCGAAGGAGCAAAAACGCCAAGAAGGCTTAGCTTCAGCACGTAAGCAGTTAAGAGAACTGCAAAAAAGACAAGGAAAGATTTCTGGAGATTTAGACCAGGCAATTACTAAAGACTCTGAAAGCTTGAGTGATCGCTGGCCAATGACGAGGCTAAAGCAAAACACCAATATCAAGGATACTCGTAAGCTCGAAGCCCAGCTGAGAGCACTGTCCCCAAAAGCAGGAGGTAGAATTCATGCTGCAATGGAAGCCATGAAATTGACCGTAGAAAGTGGGGAGCACAAGGACTATGTAAAGTCTGAATCCTATTCTGACTTGGCAGGAAGGTTACTTCGTAAGGCAGAGAAAGACAGTATGAAGACCAACAAGAGACAGTCACGCAGGCGTCGAAGGGTTACAGGAGACCGTTATTACGGGCAGTCTGTTCATGGCGGAGACTTGGAAATCAGTCGTGATTATCAGGTAGATAAGCGTTATCGTGAAGATATTCTTGAAGAGATTCAAAACTCCCAGGGTAGTGAAGAGAACCAAAGGCTCCTAGAGCGCTACCTGCGTCAAATTATTCGTTAAGACTCTTTGCCCTCTGTGATAACTTGATTCCCGTTTCAATGGTGGCAGTGAGGGAAGGCTTATCACATGAAGAAATTGATCTCCAAAAAAAAGCAAAGTTATCAAATAAAAGAGCCCCTGCGTAAATACCTCGACCACTATGGTCGGTGTGCTGAGTTGTCCCTTGACTATCAGGACCTTCTGCGTTTTTCAAACTCGACCCCCGTGTGTGACAAGAATGGAGACCAAACCTGCTGGATTGCAGTCAGCTATCCAGCATGGGAGCAAGAAGAGATCTTCACTGCGCTTATTGAGGTCTATGCCATTCTAAAAGCTGATGGAAATGTGGCTCTAATGGAGCACCTAGAGGTTGACCGAATTGATCTTTGTTTATTCGGAAACTCAAAGCCATTTCGCATTAGGATAATCAACACTATCAACGACAACTTTGATTATTTCTACGTGAAAAAAGCAGATGCATCTAGGGTGTATGGGCTTGAGCTGGAACACCTGCTATCACCCAATCGCATAGGCTTTTTGACGGCCAGAGACACCTTGGTGATTGAGCATATCTTTGGGATCCCTGGGGACGCCTTTATTCAGAAATTTATGAATCACAACCTCAATGAGGTGCGCTTAGCAAAGGAATTCGTTAAGTTTAATGAGCGCTGTTTTTTACGCTTGCTAGGAGATATGCATGCCTCTAACTTCGTGGTCGACATCACCCTAGATGTAGAAGAAGCAAATTATCGAATCAGAGCCATTGATTTTGATCAACAGAGCTACGAGGGACGGATAAAGGTTTACCTTCCCCAGTTCTATTTCGAAAATAACCCCATCGTAAAAATTGGCCTCGACGCTTTAACCTATCGCTCTGTTAAGCAGTACCAAATGGAGGAGCGACACCTTATCAACAAAAGGCTAAGGTCAGCAAAACGAAGGTTTAGCAACCTAATGCAGGTAATGATGCACGACCGTATAGCCCCTAGGGAGCATCTAGTCCAGCTGCGTGAACAGTTAGCAGATCACTATAAAACAAATGCTTTATTCGCTGCCAATCAATGGGTGAGCTAGTGCTAAAATCTTTGGAAACGATCGACAATTAGAGAGGCGCTAGATTTTGGGAAAAATGGACTTTAAGTACTCCTTTACGAATGGCCTTAAGTCTACTGAGTAGATTCCTTCGACGCCCATCCATGCAATCAGCTCTTCAAGGCTGCTTGCTTTCTGAAATTCTTGGATTTCTGTTGCCAAAATCCTAATTGGAACTTTGAGAAAAATCATTCTGGCGTGAGGGGGGAGCTCGTTAAACCCTCTTAAATCCATGGTGCGGAAGGCCTTTTCTTGATCCCTTGGCTTTTTTTCTATTGAATCAAAAAGGCTCTCGGCCGTTTGCTTAACGGCCTGAGTGGGAGATCGGTTGGAGCTTGAGTGGTGTTTTAATATACGCATGGTAAGCTCCTCGAACTGCTTTCTGATAAGCTCTCTTCGACGCTCGCTGTTTTCTAGGATTATGCTCTGCCAATTTTGATTGCGATTGTGGGCATGGGAAATGCTGCTCATGTCCTTAGAAGTCGCAAAACTGGACACCGCTCTCTCATTCTGGATCCATGTTTCATTTGCGAGCTTGCTCGATGCAAAGCTCTTTAAGCCTTGATTTAGTAAGCTACTAATGGGTATGCCATCTGAGGTATGAAACCAAGGCACAAACTCCTCAAAGTAGTTGAGGTGTGCGGTCAGAAACTTGTAGATCCCCCAGTAGCCCAAGGCTGCAGCCATAGCAATGGGGCTTAGCATGATGCTGGTGTGCTCCTTGTCCTTTGAGGTAAATTGAACTGGGGCGGCGGTTCGTAGCAATGAAGCATAATTTTTCCTGCCAGGCTCTCCGAGTAATGCTTGCAAGGCATTTAAAACAACTCGCTCGTTTCGTCTTTCCCAATTAATATCGAGTTTTTCTCCACCCAAATACACAGACCGGACATTTTCGCTTTTCTGAGAGCTTGGAAGCATCATGTGGTGAATGATGGTCATGTCTGATACCTTCATTTTCATGACGTTTTGACCTGTCTTTGCAATCCACTTTTTGAAATGCCTGGTCCAGTTATACTCGGGCTTAGGGTCTGAACTGAGCACCTTAAAAAGAAACTCCTCTAAACGGATCCTGTCCTGGTAGCCCTTATTTTCATAATCTTCCCAGGTTTTTACCAGGCTATGAACAGACTTTAAAACCACGGACCGGTGATAGGGAAGTTGATTCAGTAGTTCTTCATAGGTGATCGAGATAATAAAACCATAATTAAAAATGGAACTCTCATTAACTGCTTCCCTTTCAAACTCGAAATA
>JABSRF010000209.1 GCA_013215275.1 Oligoflexales bacterium
GTTGAGGTTCATTATAGCATTCAATAACAAGTTTTAGTTTTACTTATACAAAGCTATTTTTGGTCTGGACAGTGGGGCCCACTTCATGAAGATACTATTTGTTAGTGGTGGAAGTTACGAGAGACTTGTTAAAGAGGCATTTAGACTGCCCGATACTCCACTGACCATTTCTGAAAGCTGTCGTAGCTGCATTGCTTTATTAAATACCTTTACTCCAGACTTAATTATTACAAACTATGTGCTCCCTGATGCTACCGGACAGGACTTAGCAGTGGCTGTTCAAGGCTTCAATGAGGAATTGAAGATTATTTTGCTTAATGATAATAATATGAGCGGTCATCTGGACAGCTCACTATTCTTCAAAATTGTAGACCTTCCGATCGACCCTATCGAATTAAGACGCATAGCAGTTTCCTCTCAGTAAAATCCGTCTGGGGATGGAGTTTATTTCTCCCCTAGCTCAGACCGAGGAGTAGGTCATGCCAACAGTTGACCGTTGAGATTCTCATCGCGCACTCTAACTTTAGAGAGAATTGCTAGTCCCTCGATATTACAGATCTGTTTCGGCAAGGGGACTTGCTTCCAATTCAAAATGACCACTATGTGCACCTCAAAATTAACAAATACGGGGATTTAAATCATCCAAATTGCAAAAAATACCGAAAAGGTCGGTGAGCCTATGACTCGGGGCAAGCTCCGTGTTTGCTCTGTTAAAAAAAACCTCGATTTTTGAAGGTTAAGACTATTGCAAAAAATTAGAGAATATTGGGGCTAATATAGAATTTCCTCAATAATTGATAGTACTTGAAAAAAGTATCTTTGTGGTAGCCGCTAACTAGTTGAAATTATGATGCAGTTGATGAGTAAATAAATGATCCGGTTTAGAGAAATCCTTTCGTTATTTGAAGAAAAGCTCAACACTTTTGAGGCACTTTTGAGCCAGCACGAGGGTGATGATGATATTCTTCATTTCATGATGCTGCAGGCGGCTGAATCCAAGAAATCATTGCTTGGAATGAAAGAAGACGCTAGTCGTGAGCATCCACAGATTGAGCATAACTACAGGTGTTTGGTTTATTCTTTAGACGCATGGAATTCCCTTATTCAAGGTAAAACGGATGAGGCAATTATGCACCTTAAAACGTGCGCTAAGGAAAATAACCTCAATGCAATGATGAGCCTTGCAATTATCTATTCTGATGGGCTCTATGTGGAGAAGGATGTCAGTTTAAGCAACCACTGGTATGGTCAAGCTGCAGAACTGGGAAATGCGTACGCACTTCGAAACATGGGCAAGTCTTTCTATCGAGGCTTGGGAGTCAAAAAAAATCAGGAGGTCGCTTTATCATATTTTCTGCGTGCGGCCAATAAGTCTGACCCGGAAGCCTTGTTTTACCTTGGTGAAATGTTTGAGCATGGCTACGTTGTCAATAAAGATATTGATAGGGCAAATGAGTATTATGAGTTTGCAGAAAAAGCTGGTCATAAACGAGCTGCTATTAAGAGGATTCCTTCTGACGACGAAATCTTACCCCCACCCTTTCATTTAAGTGAAAAAGCTGAGAGAGAACAGGCATCTCAAGATAAAAAAGAAGATAATGTGGTGATAGACCTTCAGTTAGAGGAGCCGCTTGATGGTTTTCAAGTCAAAGCACCTCAATTAGCAGCAAGAGGCTATATAAATCATGGCCATCCTCAACAGCAATATGCACCGCAACCAGCAAGTATGCACGAAGATGTTTTTGAGTTCCCTTTCTTAAAAATACTGTTTGCAGCTGTATTCGTTGTTATTGGGATATCATTTGTATCAGGCGCTTTGTTGAAACGTTACAAGGTGGAGACTTTGAAGACCACCGAAACTTCTGAACGCGTGAGTAAGCGGAGGCTGGCCGAAAAGCGAAGCCAGACATTTAAAGGAATTAAGTCCTATTGCAGAAACCAATTAAAAGAGAAAAAGAGCAAAGGTGCTAATAACCTCAGAATGCCGGTCATTTGTCATTTTGGAAGTGCAAGAAATATGGATGATTTAGCTCTGTCCTTTTCATTGCTCAGGCAAAAATGGTATGGAAAGGCTGGTGCTAAGGGAAAGCCTCTAAGGAATATAGGGTCATTTACGACCATAAGGGCTTGGTGCAGCACCCCAGAGGATGAAAGAGCCTTTTTTGGGCAAACCAAGGCCGAGGAGGCCTTTGTTTGTGGGTTTCAGAAATTAAGGAAGCCAAAAGAAATTAGGCGGCATTTTAGCAATTATCGCATTGCTATGCTAAAGATAAGAAACTACAAAAAGTAAGCAGCTTTTGCTGCATATCGCAGCTTGGCTGGTGAAAATAAGCTTCAGTTGTTTCCCCATTTCCGCTGGTAGTGGGGAAACAATTCTTCGATAAGCTCTTTTTTCTTCCCTGGTGTTAACTCAAGGGCACCTTCTTTACTGCCGTGGTGATCAAGGGTGGTGAGCATTTTTCGCAGCGATTTCTCAAGATGCTCTTGTGGTCCGTTATGACGCTCAAGAATTACTTGACGTTCTAGCGAAACCAACCAAGAAATTAACAGCTCCATTTTTTTACTAGGGTTCTTCTCATAACCGTACCCATTCATAAGGGTATTAAACACATAGGCTATGATAGCCCCACTTTCATGGCATTCCTGCAGGAAGCGCCCCTCAGAATCTACATGGTCGATAAGGTAGGTTTCTGTTGCTCCCAAAATGCTGACAATATTAGAATCATAGATTTTTTCATACTCAATTGGACCCTGCATAGTCATATAACTAATGGTTGAATTGGTAACGTCACGGTTTGGGGATTTACTCTCTCCGCTCAGCATGAGGGCTGGGTTAAGCCGTCTTCTGGCACTAAGGCTAAAGTAAGAAACAAGGTCAGCGAAGCCTTCATTAAATCCATTGTTGATGCGGTAGAGCTCTTCACTTGCTGGATTCTCTGCGAAAGGTGCGTAGGTGTGAAAAATATGGTGGCCATATTCGTGAGCAAAAACTCCAGGGGTTTCCCAGAATCTAAGCTTCCTAGCCTCCTCCCACTCCTTGCTGTGGGGGAGAACAGCAATCAGCTGAAAGGACGGGAAATTTGCCCAAAAAGCGTTATCAACATGATACTCTTTCACATAGTCATTTTCTCTAGCAAAGAGCTTAGGGTGTACAAATAGCTTGATCTTGTTTAAGGCCTTACCATCCGAGCCAAGTGTTAGACCTTTATGGATCTTATTAGCTTCATTAATTGCTACGAAAGCCGCAAGTGCTGCGTTTTCAATGGACTCTGCTCTGTAACCGCCATTAGGTCGGCAAAAGCTAATTTTCTTAAAAATGCCGTTGTCGTGCTCCTGCTCCAAGGCATGCAAAGCTTTGTGGTCTTTAAATTTAGAAAGGTAACGATCTTTTCCTGCATAGAAGAAGCTACGAGAATCCACATCCTCACTGCTATACAAGGCTTCGCTCACTGCAGCACTTTCAAGGCCGGCACGTGAAACATTAGACAGATCGAATGACTGTTGCCTTAAATTGTTTGCTTGATCAACCATCCAAATTTTCACGGCTTTTGAAAACTTAGGTTTATCATCGCCTAGATCGCAATCTGGATCTTGAAGTTCAAAGGCTTGTGGGTCGCCAATACTGACTTCTTTCACTTCCTTGCGTTTATTAGGCTTTAGCATATATCCACAAGAGGATAGAAAGAATGAAGCCATGAGGCATGAGGTCAACATTAGTTTTATTTGCATGGTTAACTTCCTCTAGATTGTCCCTTGATTGAAAAGTAATCCGCGTGCACTGGTGCCGAATTATAGTTTTCTAGCCAATTGTATTACCTTGCGCAAGTACAGGATTACATAAGGCCCTCCAAATCAGCAGAGTACCGCCATTATTGAGTTGCTAACAGGACGGTCTATTATTTTAAAGTTTTGATATTACAGAAGTTTAATGATTCTGATTTGGAAGTGTCCTCGATAGGACGATAAGCATCCCTAGTACCCTTAAATATGGAGAGGCGGTGAGTTTAGCTCAAGAATTTAACCTCAATATCCCAGCGGCTTTGTTGGATACAGACCGTATTATTGTAGCTGATCCCCAGCAAGATATGCGGATGATTATTGTCCACCAGCTGCAAAAACTTCAATTTAAGAACATTATCCAATGCCGAGATGGCATGGAGGTTCTCTCTACGCTTAGGAAGATGGATGTTGCCGCAATCATCTGTACCATGGGCCTTCCAGATATGGATGGGCTTGAACTGTTGGGTGAACTGAGAGAGGATCTAGATGTTAATAGACCCCCATTTTGTCTTAGTATGGAGCAGGTGAGCAAAGAAAAGCTTATGTTAGCTGTAGAAACGGGAGTTGATGAGATCCTAGTAAAGCCATTTACTCTTGGCGATATTGCACCCAAGTTAAGAAAAGCCTTTAAAACCTTTCATAACCCTCGTAATCCGGAAAAAGTCTATGAGCTCGCAAAAGATAAACTGCGTGGCCAGGCAACCGATGAAGCAGAAAAAATATACACTCGCTTATGTGAATCAGCGCCAAAGTCAGCAAGACCTTTGGTGGGTTTAGCCAAGGTTGCCTTCAAAAGGCGAGAGTTTGAAAAAGCATTCGAATTGCTACAGGCAGCACAAGATAAGAATGAACAATACGTCCATATTTTTGGATTAAGAGGAGATCTGTACCTTGCTCAGGGCGACTACGATCGGGGAATTGCCGCATACCGACATGGAATTGGAATGTCTCCCCTTAACCCTAATCGTTACAAAAAAGCTGGTGATGCCCTGCTTGGTCAGAGCCGATACCAGGAGGCAGCAGATATTCTGAAGGGAGCCCTGGTCAACAAGGTGCACTTTAAAGAGCTCTATGACTTCTTAAGCAGAGCCCATTACAATTTAAAAGACTATGAAAACTCAGCAAAATACATCAGGCGAGCAGTAGAGAAAGAGCCAGAGAATATTACCTACCTCAATCAGCTGGCATTATCCCTAAAAGAATGTGGAGACTTGGAGGAAGCTAAGAAATTTTATAACAAAGTGATCAAGCTTGATCCTGATAATAAGCAAGCCTTATTCAACAAAGCCATTATGCTTGCTCAAAGCAAAAAAGAACAAGAAGCAATTAAGATTTTGGAAAGGCTTATCAAGAAATACCCAGACTTTGAAAAGGCTTCCAAGAAAATTGATGAGCTGAATAAAATTCTTGAGAAAGAGGGTGCTTGATGAGGCTGCCCGAACCTCATCAAGCTATTCAGTTGTGCTGGTATCCTCTAATCCGCAGCACTTGCTATAGTCTATCGAGTTTCGGTTTTAGATTTTTAGCTTTTAGACTAAAACTATGATTTTCTTCCCAAAAGTTATGCAATTTAAATCGAACGTGAGTTTCAGCTTTCTGGTTCACCTTCCTTCTCAAGGTCCCTTTGGTCAAAAAGAGCTTAGCAAACTGAGGTATGGTTGGTTTTCGCCTACAAATTATCTATTGTTAAGATTTAAGTTTACTGGCTGGTCAAACCTTCCCATTTCATGACGAGAAAGATAGACTCCTATCTACAGCCTGCAAATCAGGTTAATACAACGACGACGGCAAAAATTTGCCAAACCAAAGGGGTCACAAATGATAAAGATGATTAAAAAGTGAAAAAAAGGTGGTGTAAATCTACTCTTGCGTTATTTTTACTCCATGCGGTACCTGTCCACTTACATTTACATTAAGTAAGCCGGAAGGTCTTAGAACCGACAGGTCTACTGCGAAAAGTTTCCTATGATTTCCACTAAAACTTTTGGCTCGAATGGTTTAACCATCCAACCGTTTGCCCCTTTACTTTTTGCTTCAGCAATTTTTTTAGGGTCGCCCTCTGTGGTGAGCACAAAGACTGGGATGTCGTTAAAAGCTTCTACTTCTCGCATTTTTCCGAGCATCTCCAAACCATTCATAATGGGCATGTTGATATCCAAAATAATAAAAGATAGGTCTGTATTGCCTTCGATGGTCTTGAGACCTTCCTCGCCATTTTGGGCTTCAAGCACCTCATAGCCTTCTTTATTGAGAATAAACGATGCCTGTTGCCTAATGGTTGCAGAATCATCAACAATCAAAACTTTTTTCATGATAGCAAGTCTCCCGCTTGTTTCTTATGACATCGGTAGGAATGCATAGAGCTTTAGACTCAGGTGATTTTTTTTTGTGAATTTGCTGCTAGCTCGTATTGGAAAATTATCCATTCAGTGCTTTCTTCGCTCGACTCAAAACAGGTAAATCCTGTGTATAGAATGTTTGCATATCAAAACTCTATACAATTTGATAAGAAAAAATTCTTTAAAAATTCTTATGTAAATAGCAGTTTAGAAGATTTATCTAGCTGGCTTATTTCTTGCAAAACTATAAGAACGGGCACTGGTCCCATACTATTGACTAACTAGTCCCTAATCAAGTGACCTTTATAATGGCATAATTTTCAAGATTTTCACTGGATACATGAGCAAATTCACC